>JAUIEL010000011.1 GCA_030428825.1 bacterium | reverse complement strand
GCCCCCGCAATCCGACCTCGACGGCTCGCACGACGTCTATTCCTCCGTCGCGGAGAACGTGCACGGCCCTGCGGCCGAGGTTCTCGTCGGCCAGGCATCGCATCGCGGACTACTGAGCCCAGCGCCGCTCGTTCGACACGGAGCGCGCGCCGTACGCGAGCGCTGCGTGGACGTCCTCGATCTCGATCTCGAACTCCGCCGCGACCTCTTCCTTGCTCATCCCGGACGCGAGGAGTCCGAGCACCTCGTCGACGGTGATGCGGGTTCCCTTGAGGATCGGCTTGCCGAAGCGGGTCTGCTCGTCGACGTCGATGCGTTCGTCGGTCGGTTGCGTCGTGGGGGTGTTCTCGGAATCGGTCATGAACGGCATCGTCCCACATCGTCGGGAACTTCACAACGACGAGGACCCTCTCGAACGTCGCTCGCCCCCGCGGATTTCGGGTCCGCGGGGGCCATGGCGACATCCCCGTCAATGCACCCGCAGCAGCGGCTTCTCCGACGCGAGGTCCGCGCACTTCGAGTTCAGCAGCTTCTCGAAGTCCTCGACCCGGCGCTTCAGGTCGTTGAAGCTCCGCTTCTTGGTCGGGTCGACGGGGTCGGGGAGGGTGATGCCGGTGAGGAAGCCGGAGAGGAACGTCTCCTGGCCGGGGCCGCGGGGGCCGGCCTGGAAGAAGTTGGTGCCGGTCTCCTCGGTGTGGCAGGCGACGCAGGTGTTGAGCGAGAAGAGGTGGCGGGCGTCGTTGTTCAGGATGCCGTCGGCGCGGAAGTGCGCGGTCAGGCCGTTCTGGCCGCCGTCGGAGCTGCCGCCGCGGAACGGGGCGCCGGCGAACCAGAGCGGCACGAGGTGCGTCCCGTTCAGGATCGCCGCCTCGTTCTGGTTGACGTAGTCGCGGATCGCCTTGCTCTCGTTCAGCGAGGTCTGCGGGGTCTGCGCGACGGTCGCCTGCTCGAGGAGGCCGGTCCACGGCGAGAGATGGAACTCGCGCCACTGCCACGGGAACTCGCCGACCAGCTCGTTCGTCCGGAACTGCGCGAGGCCGCTGCCGTTCGGCTTGTGCGGCGCGACGTTCGGGCCCGCGAACTTCCAGACCAGCTTCTCGAGCGCCGCGTTGTACGCCGGCCCGAACGGGATCGAGCCGAGCGCGTGCCACTCCTTCGCCCACTGCAAGACGTCCTCGCACGAGTCGGCCTGCAGCTCGTACTCGAAGATCAGCGTCATGCGCGTGGTGAATCCGTTCCCGTCGAGCGCCGAGAAGACGATCCGCCCCTCGCCGGCGCTCGTCGTCGTCCCGTACGACCCGTTCCCGCGCAGGTCGAGCCGGTTGACGATCCCGGTCAGCACGAACGGCGCGATGGTGAAGTCGAGCCCGTCGACGCCGTTCGCCTTGCTCGCCTCGGCCCACGGCTCGATCACCTCCTCCAGCATGAACGGACGCGGCGGGATGGTGAAGCCGTTCACGACCTGCTCGGTCGCGAACTCCTCGAACAGGTGGACGACGAAGTCGGAGACGTCGTGCGGGCCGGCCATGCTCTCCATCAGGCGGCCGAACGACCACGCCCCGTGCGACGGCGTCGACGGGCTCGGGTCGTAGACCGTCCGGATCGGGTCCTCCAGCACGGAGAGGTCGCGGATCCAGAGCTCGCGGTCGACGTCGATCGACTGCGCGGGGGCGGCGGCGGCGCACGCCAGCACGGCGGCGGCGGCGAGACGGAACGGGGACGACGGGGACATGCGTTCTTCCTTCCCGAAGGGCACCCTGGGCAGGTCCCGAGCGGCGCACCGTAGCAGAGCGTCGAGAAGGAGACGCGAAGACGAAACGAAGCTCCGTCCGCTCGTGCGCGGTCGTGTCGGGCGCGCGCCGAGCGCCGCGTCGGTCAGGCGCCGACGGTCAGGAGCAGCCCGTTCGAGAGCGACTGCCCGAACGTCGCGCCGGGGTCGCCGACGATGAACTGCAGCGCGACCGACACCGGCGGCCCGGAGGTGCCGGGCGCGGGGAGGACGAGCGTGCCGGTCGGGTCGGTGAAGAGCGTCACCGTGGTGAGGATCGGCACCGGGTAGAGGAGGCCGTCGACGTACGGGGTCGGGTTCGACTGCAATCCGATCACGAGCAGGACCGGCGCGGACGGCGCGGCGTTCTTCAGGACGAGCGTCGACAGCTCGCCGCTCCCGGTGCCGCCGTAGCCCCGGAGCCCGGGCGGGATGCCGCCGGTCCCCGCCTTGCCGAGGCCGATCGCCTGCGTGTGGTGCTCGACGCCGAGCCCGTCCTGCCCGAGCTCGCCGAGGCGGATCCAGCCGACGTTCTCCCCCCAGGCGTAGCCGGAGAAGGCGTGCTTTCCCGGGACGAACCGCGCCGCGTCCGGGCCGAGCGACGCGGTGTCGAACGCGACCCACCCGACGTTCTCCCCCCAGCCGTACCCCGACAGCCGGTCGGTCGCGTGGTCGAGGTTCACGCCGTGGTCCGACGCGACGGTGTTCTTGTACGCGAAGCCGTTCTCCGGCGTGCCGTCGCCGAGCGAGATCCACCCGACGTTCTCCCCCCAGACGCGCCCGCCGAGCGCGGTCGGCCCGACGATCACCCCGTCCGCGCCGCCGCCCGCGTCGCGCCAGTCGGTCCAGCCGACGTTCTCCGCCCAGGCGTGCCGCGCGTTCGGGACGATGTTCGACGGCTGCGCGAGCGCGGCCGTCGGCGGGGCGAAGGCCGCGGCGACGAGGAGGAGGAGGCGGACGGGAGGGGTCATGGAACGGCTCGCGGGTCCGAGAGGGGCTTCCCGGAGAGAAGCCGGGGGCCCGGGTCGGCGTTACGCCGCGCCGCGGCCTTCCCCTTGCGCGCGTCCCGTCCGCGTGTTCCAACGGCGCCATGGAGACCCGGTTCCTCGCCGACGACGACCTCGACGCGGTCCACGCGACGTTCCTCGAGGCGTTCTCCGACTACGTCGTCCCGATCGCGCCCGACCGGGAGCAGCTCGGCCGGATGCTGCGCCAGCGGAGCGCGGACCTCGCGTCGTCGGTCGGGGCGTTCGACGGCGGGCGGATGGTCGGCGTCTCCGCGACCGGCCGGCGCGGGGACGAGGCGTACGTGATCTTCACCGGCGTCGTGCCGGCGTCCCGCGGGCGGCGGATCGCGGGCGCGATGTTCGACCGCCTCCTGCCGGCGCTGGCGGAGGCCGGCGTCCGTCGGCTCTCGCTCGAGGTGATCCGGGGGAACGACCGCGCGGTCGCCGCGTACCGACGCGCCGGGTTCGTCGTCGAGCGCGACCTCGCGTGCTTCACGCTCGCGCCCGCCGACGTCGTCCCGGCCGACCCGCCGGACGGGGTGACGGTGACGCGGCGCGCCGCGGCGGACTGGCCGTCGTGGACACGCTTCCGGGACTGGGCGCCGAGCTGGCAGCACGCCGTGCCGTCGGTCGAGCGGACCGAGGGGGAGGTCGTCCTCCTCGAGGCGGTGGAAGGGGAGCGCGCGGTCGGGGCCGCGGCGGTGCTGGTCGACGGGGCGGTCCTCGCCGGACTCGCGGTGGCGGCGGAGGCGCGGCGCCGGGGGATCGGGTCGGCGCTCCTCGCCGCGGCCGCGGCCGAGGTCGAGACGCTCCGGATCCTGAACGTCGACGCGTCGTCCGTCGCCGACGCCGCGTTCTACCCGGCGCGAGGGGCGCGTCCGCTGCTCGTCCAGCACGAGATGGCGCGCCGCGTCTGACGTCCGCAGAATGGCGGCGGGCGGCGTCGTCTCTCCGCCCCCGAACTCGACTCGGACGACTGGAGGTCCCGCATGCGCCCGACCCGTTCCCCGGCCCTCGCCGCCCTCGCCCTGTTCGTCGCCCTCGGCGGCTGCGCCCACTTCACGGGAGGCGTCGCGTCCGCGTCGAAACCGCTCGCGCCGGGGTCGTACGAGGTGCTCGGGCCGGTCCGCGGGCAGGACTGCGTCTACTACATCCTCGGGCTGATCCCGATCATGAACGGGAACGAGACGCACGTGGCGCTGAAGGACGCGATCCGGAAGGAGCCGGGCGCGGACGCGCTGATCGAGGTGACGTCCGACACCTACTGGCAGCATTGGATCGTCTTCAGCCGCGTCTGCACGCAGGTGCGGGGGACGGCGGTCCGGATCAGGTAGACGCCCGCTCGCGGTCGAGCCAGACCTCCATCCCGGACGCGTTCAGCCCGACGTCGAGGGCGATCGACTCGCGCGCCGCGGTCTCGTCGATCGTCGCGCCCCGCGCCCGGAGGTCGCCGAGGTAGAGCGCGAACAGCGCGTCGACGATCGCCGCGTGCCGGCCCTCGCCGTCGTCCGCGTGGCGGCGGGCGATCGCGACCCCCTCGTCGATCAGCCGGTGCAGGTCGGCCGCCAGCGAGGGGAGCCCCTCGACGCGCCCGAAGTGGGTGAGGTAGGCGTACGGCAGCCCGAAGCCGACGATCCGGTCGATCGTGGCGTGCAGCGCCCGCGGGTCGAACTGGACCGGCGACGTGGTCGGGAAGATCCACGGCCCGTCCGGGGTGTGGAGCTCGGGGTAGGCGAGGCCGAACGAGTCGCCGGTGAAGACGCCGCGGGCCGCCTCGTCGACGACGACGAAGTGGTGCTTCGCGTGCCCGGGGCTGTCGTGGAACCGGAGCGTCCGCCCGCCGAGGGGGATCGTGTCCCCCTCCGACGCCTCGACCACGCGCGCGGCGTCGACCGGCGCGATCTCCCCGTACGTCCGCGCCATCTCCTCCTCGCCGTAGATCGCCGTCGCCCCGGCGATCAGCTTCGACGGGTCGATCATGTGCCGCGCGCCGCGCGGATGAACGACGAGGCGCGCCCCCGGCAGCTCGCGCACGAGGGTCCCCGCCCCGCCGGCGTGGTCGAGGTGGACGTGCGTGACGACGACGAGGTCGACGTCGTCGCGCGTCAGGCCGTGCGCCTCGAGCGCGTCGAGGAGGAGCGGCGTCGCCCGGCTGGTCCCGACGTCGACGAACGCGGCGCGCCCGTCGTCGACGATCAGGTGGCTGGAGGCCATCCCGCTGCGGAGGAAGTCGACGTCGACGGTGGTGACGCCGTGGGGGAGGCGCGTGAGGCGGGGGGAGAGATCGTCGGTCGCGGTCATGGGTCCGAGGGTAGCGATCGTGCCGGGCGGGAGGGGCCACGCCGGCGGCGCCGTGTCCAGACGCATCGGAGCCGGGCGCCGGACACCGAGGAACGGGAGGGGGAGAGGAGGACCGGGTCACGGGCGACCGGGTGGCCGGGGGGACGGGCGGCGGGGCGGGCCGGCCCGGTCTCCGGTACCCGCTCCCGATCCCCGGCTTTCCGCGATCCCGGCTTTCCGTTCCCCGGTCTTCCCCTCCCGTTTCCCGGCGTCCGGTTGCCCCGCTGTCCGAGGTCGAGGGATGACGCGCTCGAGCCGCTCCCGCGGCCCGAGCACGTTCCGGGTCGCTCAGTGCGGCAGCAGCACCCGGTCGATCACGTGGATCACGCCGTTCGACGCGTCGAGGTCCGCGGCGACGACCGTCGCGTCTCCGACCTTCAGCGCGCCGTCGTCCCGCGTGATCGACAGCCGCGCGCCGTTCAGCGTCGGGGCGGCGCCGGCCTCGGCCGCGGCGTCCGAGAAGACGCGACCGCTCACGACGTGGAGCTTCAGGATCGCGACGAGGCGGTCCCGGTTCTCCGGCCGCAGGAGCGATTCGACGGTCCCCTCGGGGAGCGCGGCGAACGCGTCGTCGGTCGGGGCGAAGACGGTGAACGGGCCGCCGCCCGCGAGCGTCTCGGCGAGGCCGGCCGCCTTCGCGGCGGCGAGGAGCGTGCCGAACCGCTCGGCGCCCGCCGCGGTCGCGACGAGGTCGTCGGTCGCCGGGGTCACCACGGCGTCGAGCACGTGGATCACGCCGTTCGAGCACTCGATGTCCGTCCGGACGACCTTCGCGCCGTCGGCGAACACGGCGCCGCCGTCGACCGACAGGTCGAGCCGCTGGCCGTTCAGGGTCGTCAGGCCGTTCGAGCGGACGACCTCCTCGGCGAGGATCCGGCCCGGCACGACGTGGTAGGTCAGGATCCCGGCGAGCGCGGACCGGTTCTCCGGGCGCAGCAGACGGTCGACCGTCCCCTCCGGCAGCGCGGCGAAGGCGGCGTCGGTCGGGGCGAAGACGGTGAACGGGCCCGGGCCCTTCAGGGCGCCGACCAGGTCGGCCGCCTCGAGCGCGGCGGCGAGCGTCCCGAACGAGCCGGCGGCGACGGCGGTCTCGACGAGGTCCCGCTGCGGCGTCGCCTCGGCGCCGGTGCGGCAGACCTCTCCGTCGGTGGTGACGGTTCCCGCCGAGGCGGTCGACGCGAGCGCGAGCGAGGCGGCGGTGATGCGGAGGGCGTGGAACATCGGTTCTCTTCCTGTCTCTCGGGGACGGTAGGGCGGCTTCAATCGGTCAAAACGTTCTCTCTTCCAATCGCGGCCGGCCGGGTCGGGGATGCACCCGGGCTCGGGAATCCGGGGGCGGTCCCGTCCCGCGTCGCTCCGGCAACGGCCGATCGCCCGCCGTGCGCGGCGGCACGGCGGGCGATCTCGAGAGGTCGGAGGAGCGCGGATGCCGGCTCAGGCGGCGCTCGGGCAGGGCGGGAGCGCGTGGAGCCGGTTCTTCAGCTCGAGCAGTCCGCGGCGGAGGTGCGACTTCACCGTGCCGAGCGAGAGACCGGTCTGCTTCGCGATCTCGCGGTGGGTGATCCCGTCGAGGTACGACATGCCGAGGATCCGTTCGCGGTCCGGGCCGAGGCTCCGGAGGGCCCGGCTCGCGCGCTCGAACTGCTCGCTCCGCTCCGCGTCGTCCTCGTCGACGGTCACGAGCTCCTCGGCGTTCTCGATCGGCTCGGGGCGGTGGCGCATCTGGCGCGCCCGGCGCCGGTGGAAATCGACGATGCAGCGCTGGGCGACGACCGCCACGAACGTCGACTCCTTGGCGAGCGCGGGGTCGAAGCGGTCCATCGCCTTCCACAGCTTGATGTGGATCTCCTGTTCGACCTCCTCGAGGTCCCAGGCGTCGTGGATCGTGCGGCGGGCGATCGAGCGGATCAGGCGTCCGTAACGCTCCATCCAGCGGCGGGCGCGGGCGTCGTCCTCGGTGCGGGGGGCGGTGGGGGTGTCGGCGAGGGTCATCGGGCGGCTCCGGGGTTCGATCTCTCTCTCGGGAACGGATCGAACCAAAAACGTTCAGAACGGTCAATCGTTCATACGTTCAAATCGTCCATCTCGGACGGGAACTTCATCCGAGAAGGTGAGAAAATCCGAGGTCCGCTCCGGGAGTCGGAGCGGATAAGAGGAAGACCGAGAACGGCTTGGAGATGCTCCCCCGCTCGTTCGACACCCCTCGGAACCCCATGGTGAACGGCCAGAACCTTTCCCCGAAACAGCTCGCCCAGGCGATCGGCGCCAGCGAGTCGTCCGTCAAGCGCTGGGTCGACGACGGTTCGATCCCGGCGTTCAAGACCGCCGGCGGGCACCGCAAGATCGCGCTCCGCGACGCGCTGGCGTTCATTCGGGCGCGCGGCCTGAACGTCGAGCAGCCGGAGGTGCTCGGCATGGCGGAGGTCGCGGACTGGGCGCGCTCGCCGGCCGACCGGTCCTCGGAGCACCTGTTCCGCCTGCTCGAGCAGGGACACCGGAACCGGGCCCGGGGGCTGCTCCTCTCGCTCTACCTCGAGGGGGAGAGCCTCGCCGCGCTGTTCGACGGGCCGATGCGCGAGGCGCTGGTCCGGATCGGTGAGCTGTGGCAGGACCGTGAGGACGGCATCTTCGTCGAGCACCGCGCCACCGCGATCTGCCTCGAGGTGCTGCACCGGCTCAACCTCGACTTCCTCGCCGTGCCGCCCGAGGGGCCGGTCGCGGTCGGAGGGGCGTGCGAGGGCGACCAGAGCTCGCTCCCGACGCTGATGGCCGCCCTGGTCGTCCGCGCGGAGGGGTTCCACGACGTGAACCTCGGGCCGAACACGCCGGCCGACGCGCTGCTCCGGGCGATCGACCGGTACGGCGCGAGGATCGCGTGGTGGAGCGCGAATCACGTCGAGGACCGGGAGCGCGCCTCGACCGAGCTGCGCGGCCTGGTGTCGGAGACCGCGGACCGGGACGTGACGTTGGTGCTCGGCGGCCGCGTCGTGCGGGCGCTCGACCCGCCGGAGGCGAAGCACCTCTACGTCGCCGACCGCCTCGGAGAGCTCGCGGCGCTCGCGCGCGGGATGCTGAACGGAGCGCGGGGCTGAGGCCGCCGCCGAGGCCCCGCGCGACCTGTTCGACCCGCGGCTAGAATCCGCTCCGGTCTCGGGTCGGCGCGGCACTCCGCCCGCCGGCGGAGAGGGAGAGCGTCGGTGGCGATCAAGCGCAGCATCTTCGTCAGTTTCCTGAACCCCGAGCGGCTCGACGAGCGTCATCGCCGCCTTCAGCAGAGGATCGTCGAGCGCGTCGAGGCGCTCGGCTACCAGCCGGAGATGTTCTTCTACTCCGGGACCGCGGCCTCGCTGGCGTGGTCGCTGCAGAACGTCGTCGACATCATGCGGCGGTGCTGCGGGGCCGTCGTGGTCGCCCTCCCGCGCTGGAGCTTCGACGGGGACGGCGAGACCGTCCGGCTGGCGAGCGAGTACGCGCAGATCGAAGGGGCGATGGCGACGGCGCTCGACATCCCGCTGCTGATCGTGGCCGAGCGAGGGATCGCGGACCGGGGGATCACCTGGACCGGAGCGGGGCACCCGATCCTGTATCTCCCCGACGACGCCGACGAGTCGTGGCTCGAGAGCGCCGCGTTCGGTCAGAGGTTCGGGGTCTGGGCGGATCAGCTCGAGGAGCGATCGGACGTCTTCCTCGGGTACAGCAGCAAGGCACGGGGACCGGCGCAGGCGGTCCAGCTGTTCCTCACCGGGCAGCTCGGCGTCCGTGTCCGCAACTGGGAGATCGACTTCGCCGCCGCCGGGACCATCCTCGACGAGATCGAGACGGCGGCGAGGACCTGCAGCGGAGGGGTGTTCCTCTTCACGAAGGACGACGGATTGACGGACGGGAACGCCGCGCTGGCGGCGCCGCGGGACAACGTCATCTTCGAAGCGGGCTACTTCGCGGCCGCGAAGGGGCGGAAACGGATCCTGATCATCCGCGAGGAGGGCGCGAAGATGCCCGCCGATCTCGGGGGGAACATCTACCTGCCGCTCGCCGACCGGAACGACATCCGGCCCATCGAGTCGGCGATCCGCACGTTCGTGGAGCGGAGGCTGTAGCGTCAGCCGTCAGCCGTCAGCCGTCAGCCGTCAGCCGTCAGCCGTCCGGCGTCGCCGCCGGCGCCTCCCCCCGCGACTCCGCCTCGCCCGCGTCCGCCTCCGCGGCCCGCTTGATCCCGCCCCGCATCCCGTCGAAGACGATCCCGTGCAGCGGAAGGACCGCGTACCAGTACGCGAGGCCGAGGAGACCGCGCGGCTTGAAGCGCGCCGTCTGGAGGAGGGTGCAGCGATCGGGGCGCTCCGGGTCCGGTGCGATCTCGAACGACAGCGTGGCGACGCCCGGCAGCTTCATCTCGGCGCGGAGCTCGAGGCGGCGGTCGGGGTCGACGCCGGTGACGCGCCAGAAGTCGAGCGCGTCGCCGTACGAGACGCGCTCGGGGTGGCGCCGGCCGCGCCGGAGTCCGGGGCCGCCGACGAGACGATCGAGCATCCCGCGCAGCCGCCACAGCCCGTCCGCCGCGTACCAGCCGTGGCCGCCGCCGACCCGGCAGACGGCGCGGAAGACGCGCGCCGGGCTCGCCTCGATCTCGGTCGAGCGCGGGTCCTCGAAGACCGTCCCGCCGGCCCACTCGGGGTCGCCGGGCATCACCCCCGCGTCGGACCAGCTCGTCTCGATCTCGCTCGACGACTCCTTGCCGAGCGCGAGCTCGATCGCCTCGCGCGTCGACAGCCGCCGGCGGGGGAGGAGCTCCGGCAGGCGCCGGTCGCGACAGACGACCTCGTTCCGCAGACCCTCGGCGAGCGGCCGCGCGATGCGGGCGGGGACCGGCGTCACGAGGTGGATCCAGAGGGAGCTGAGCCGCGGGGTGAGGACGGGGACGGGGAGGATGATCCGGCGCGGCAGCTCGCGCGCGGCGGCGGTCACCTGGATGATCTCGTCGTACGTCAGGACGTCCTCCCCGCCGATGTCGTACGTCTCGCCGGTCGTCTCCGGCCGGTCGAGGCAGCCGACGAGGTCGAGCAGGACGTCGCGGATCGCGATCGGCTGGCAACGGGTCCGGACCCAGCGCGGGGTGATCATGAACGGGAGCCGCTCGGTCAGGTACCGCAGGATCTCGAACGACGCCGAGCCGGACCCGATGATCATCGCCGCGCGGAGGACGGTCACCGGGACCGGGCCCTCCGCCAGCGCGCCCTCCACCTCGCGGCGCGACCTCAGGTGGCGGCTCAGCCCGTCGCCGGTCTCGCCGAGCCCTCCGAGGTAGACGATCCGTTCGAGCCCCGCCTCCGCCGCCGCGCGGGCGAAGTTCCGGGCGAGCGTCCGGTCCCGATCGGCGTACGCGCCGCCGGCGACGACCATCGAGTGCACGAGGTAATACGCGGCGCCGGCGCCGGCGAGCGCGTCGACGAGCGTCCCGCGCTCGGCGAGGTCCGCCTCGACCAGCTCGACCCGCGGGTGGTCCGCCCACGGCCGCGTCCGGACCTTCCGGATCGAACGGACGAGACAGCGGACCCGGTGTCCGCGGTCGAGCAGGCGGGGGACGAGCCGGCCGCCGATGTACCCGGTCGCTCCGGTCACGACCACCGGCTTCGCGTCGGTCGCGTTCACGTGTCACCTCCGTCGAGCCGCTCGGCGAGGCCGGTCGGCGTCAGCTCCTCGCCCGCCGCCAGCGCGTCGCGGACGACCTCGAACACCCGGGCGTCCTCGTCGCGCCGGTCGTCCGCGCGGTTCGCGAGGCTCCGCATCGGCATCCGCAGCCGAGGGTTCTCCGCGAGCACGTCCCGGTGCCGGTCGAGGAACGCCCAGTAGAGCGAACGGATCGGGCAGTCCCCCTTCGGATCGAACGCGCAGTCGCCGCAGGCGTCGCCCATGCGGTCGAGGTACGCCGCGCCGCTGACGTACGGCTTGGTGGTCATCAGGTCGCCGGTCCCGAACGTCCCCATGCCGAGCACGTTCGGCTCGACCACCCAGTCGTAAGCGTCGGTGTACGCGACCCAGAACCAGTCGGTGGTCGCGCGGGGCTCGACGTCGAGGAGCGTCGCGAGGTTCGAGAGGACCATCAGCCGCGTGATGTGATGGCTCGTCCCGTCGCGCCAGACGTCCTCGACGACGTGGTCGAGGCAGCGGAGCCCGGACGGCGCGTCCCCCCAGAAGACGGGGGGGAGCGGCGCGTGCGCGTCGAGGAACGACGGGGAGGCGCCGTCGTCGGGACGGCCGACGGGACGCGGCGCCCCGGTCTCGTCGGGGATCGCCCGGAAGCCGTCGGTCGCCTCGTGCACGTGACGGACGAACTCGCGCCAGCCGAGGATCTGCCGCACGAACCCCTCGCGGCTCTCGATCGGGACGTCGAGCGCCGCCGCCTCCGCCACGACGTCCCGAGGGAGGAGGCGGTGGAGGTGGAGCAGCGGCGAGATGCGCGAGTGGAAGAGGGACGAGGAGGCGGTCGACATCGCGTCCTGGTACGGACCGAACCACGGGAGGCACCGCCGCTTCGCCCAGCGCCAGAGCGTCCTCGCGTCGTCCGGCGTCGCCGGGAGGGCGTCGTCTCGGAGCGTCCCGGGGTGGTCGGAGAACCGCTCCGAGACCAGCGCGCAGACCTCCTCGGTGATCGGGTCCGGCGCGAACGTCGGCACGTCGGGCGCGGGCGGTTCGCCGCGCCACGGCTCGCGGTTCGACGCGTCGAACGACAGCTTCCCGCCGACGAACTCGCCGTCCTCCATCAGGATCCCCGTCGCCTTCCGGACGTGGCGGTAGAACCGGTCCATCCGCCACGGCGGGGTCTCCCCCTGGCTCTCGACGAACTCGGCCGTCGTGGTCAGCCACCCCTCGTGCGGGACGACCTCGAGGCGACCGTCCTCGACGAGCGGGGCGAGGTCGGCGCGCAGCTCGCGCTCGGCGGGGCGCGCGACCCGGAGGGGGCCGACCTCGTCCGCCGCCTCGCCGACGACGTCCCGGTACGAGTCGTCGGAGAAGACGTACCGGACGTGGACCCCGCGCTCCGCCTGCTCCAGCGCGAAGTGCCGCTGGTTCGTCAGGACGAGCGCCAGCTTCTGACGGTGGTACGGCCGGCGCCGCGCCTTCCAGGTCGTCTCGACGAGCAGTACGGCGAGCGACTCCGGCGCCTCGACGGCGAGCGGGCCGATCGCGTCGCTCAGCTGATCGATCGGGACGAACAGCCACCGCCGGTCGCCGTCGTCCTCGGGGTTCCGCGCGCGGAGTCGTTCCAGGAAGGTCGACATCCCGTGAGGTACGGCGCCGCCCGCGGGGCCGATGCACTCCGGCTCGGCGCGCTCATTCGACGCGCCCGATCCAGAGGCCCGGGCTGCCGCCCGGACGGAGCAGGCTGCCGTTCGGCGTGCCGCGGACCGGCGGCGGCACGGTCGGCTTCACGGCGGATCGGCCGAACGAGACGATCGGCTCGATCCGGTCGACGTGCGGGCGCCACTCCGACGGCACGAGGGTCGGGTAGACGATCGCGGAGCCTCCGGCGAGGTCGAGCGTCGCGCGCCACCTCTCGACGTCGTCGTCGAAGAGGGAGAACGGCACGACGGGACGGCCGGCGAGCGGTCGGAGGTCGATCTCGAGTTCCTCCGCGACGAAGAGCGTGACGTCGTCGTTCACGTGGGCGGCGATCCACTCGACCGCCAGCCGCCGCGAATCGGCCGTCGGGTCGTACCGCCGCCGGATCCGGTCCCACGGCAACGTCGCGACCACGGCGAGCCCGAGGAGCAGGGCGACCCCGCCGGCGACCGCCGGACGGCCGCGGAGGGGCCGCGCGCGCCGCGCCAGGTCGAAGACCGCGGCGAGCCCCGCGCCCGCGAGGACCGCGACGAACGGCAGGATCGAGAGGACGTTCCGCTCGAAGTGGACTCGCTGCCGCGACAGGTAGAGGAGGAGGACCGCCGGGAAGACGAGCAGGAGCACGCCCTGCCGCCGGTCGCGCCGGATCGCGAGGACCGCGCCGACCGCGGCGAGGAGGAGCGCGATCGGCCCGAGGTCCGCCGCGATCGTCGCCGCCTGCTCGCGGAGGTGGGGGAGGCCGGCCTCGATCGTCGCCGCGCCGTGGCCCCGCGCGTAATGGTGCACCTCGAACGCCATCCCGTCGAGGAACGCCGGCAGGTCGAGGAGGCCCGGCGTCGTGACCGCGAACGCGAGGACCGCCGCCGCGACGAACGCCGCGGCCCGGGGCCCCTTCCGCGCGTCCTGGTCGAGCCCGATCCGCAGCAGCCCCGGCAGGAGGATCGGGTAGAGGCTGTACTTGCTGGAGATCGCGAGCCCCGCCAGGGCGCCGGCGAGCCACCCGTCCCCGGCGACGCCGCCGCCCCGGCGCGGGCGGAGCGCGTGGAAGACCGCGAGCAGCGCCAGGAACGTCCCGACCGTGTCGACGTTCAGGTACGCCCAGGCGTGGAACTGCGAGATCGGCGACGCGGCGAGGAGCCCGACCGCGACCACCAGCGCGACCGACGAGCCGGTCGCCCGCCACGCGATCCCTCCGGCGAGCAGCAGCGACAGGGTGCCGAGGAGCGCGAACAGCACGCGCGCCGGGAAGACGATCGTCGGGTCGTCGTAGTACGGCGTGGCGACGTTCCCGATCTCCGCCACCTCGGTCGTGCCGCCGCCGGCCGCGGATCGAAGGAGCCCGGCCGACATCGCGCCGGTCGTGAGGTAGATCGGGAGGCTCGGGTACCGGAACCAGTGCGGGTTCCAGTCCCCGGTCTGCATGATCCCCCGGGCCCGCTCCGTCAGGTGCCGCTCGTCGTAATGGAGCGAGTACGGGAGCGAGCCGCGGATCTGCGTCAGCCGGAGCGCCAGGACGACGGCGACCAGCACGGTCACGACGACGACGGCGAGGCGGACGGGAGAGCGGTTCGGGTCGGTCGTCGGCGGTGCGATGGATCGGCTCCGGGCGGCGGCGAGGAGTGTAGCAGCCCGATCCGGCCCGATTCGGATGTCCCGGTCGGCGTCGCGTGCGGCGGTGCGGGTCGCCCGGCCGCGGCGGGGCTGGTAGACTCGCGCCGTTCTCGGACTCCCCCGAACTGGATCGACTGGACGGATCGAACGACATGAGCGGTGACGCGACCCGAACCGACGTGCGGCTGAAGCCGGGCGTGGTGACCGGCAACGACTATCAGCAGATGATCGCGGCGGCGAAGGCGGGCGGGTACGCGCTGCCGGCCGTCAACGTCACCTCGACCAACACGGCGAACGCCGTGATGGAGGCGGCGGCGAAGGCGAAGTCCGACGTCATCCTCCAGCTCTCGAACGGCGGCGCGCAGTTCTTCGCCGGCAAGGGGATGGCGGACGGGTTCCAGGCGAAGGTGCTCGGCGCGGTCTCGTGCGCGCGGCACGTCCACCTCCTCGCCGAGCACTACGGCATCTGCGTCGCGGTCCACACCGACCACGCCAACAAGGGACTCGTCCCGTGGGTCGACGCGCTCGTCGGCTGGAGCGAGAGGAACTTCGCCGAGCACGGCAAGCCGCTCTTCAGCTCGCACATGCTCGACCTCTCCGAGGAGGAGCTCGAGTACAACCTCTCCGAGTGCGAGCGCGTGCTGAAGCGGATGGCGCCGCTCGGCATGAGCCTCGAGATCGAGCTCGGCGTCACGGGCGGCGAGGAGGACGGCGTCGGGTCCGACCACGTCGACAACGCGCGGCTCTACACCCAGCCGGACGAGGTGAACGCGGCGTACGAGCGGCTGCACCCGATCGGCCACTTCTCGGTCGCGGCGTCGTTCGGGAACGTCCACGGCGTCTACAAGCCGGGGAACGTCCAGCTCCGTCCGGAGATCCTGAAGAGCTCGCAGGCGTTGGTGCAGGAGAAGCACGCGACGTCGGCCAACCCGCTGAACCTCGTCTTCCACGGCGGGTCCGGATCGGAGAAGGAGAAGATCCACGAGGCGGTGAGCTACGGCGTGTTCAAGATGAACATCGACACCGACACGCAGTTCGCCTTCTCGAAGCCGATCGGGACGTTCGTGAGCGAGAACCCGCGCGCGTTCCAGTACCAGATCGACCCGGACGACGGCACCCCGTACAAGAAGCTGTACGACCCGCGGAAGTACCTCCGCCTCGCCGAGGAGGGGATGATCGACCGCCTGCAGGAGGCGTTCGACGACCTCGGCTCGAAGGGGAGGTCGGTCGCCGGCGCCTGATCCTCGACTTCGCGAGGTCCGCCGCGAGCCCGTCGCCCTCCGGGGCCGGCGGGCTCGCGCGCGTCCCGGCCGTCCGGTCGCCCGGCCTCACTCCGCCTCGGCGACCTCGACGACGAACGCGTCGCACACCTCCTCGCGCACGAACGCGGCCGAGACCTCGTCGTACCGCCCGAGCGCCGAGTCGAGGGTCAGGAAGACGCCGCCGCCCGGCGCGTCGGCGTCGGGGCGGTGGCCGACCAGCAGGCGACTGTGCGCGGAGCCGGCGGCGACCGGCCAGCCGTCGCGGAGCGTCGCGAGCACGGCGTCGAACTGCGCCTCGCTCAACCCGCGCCCGCCGTCGTGCGGCCGGAGCCAGCGGACGTCGAGGCGCGCGCCGAGCTCGCCGAGCAGCCGCCCGCCGTCGACGAGCGCGAGCGGCGGGGGGACGAGGCCGGCGTCGAACTCCGCCGCGTACGGGAGCAACGCGTCGCGGCAGAGGCCGAACTCCTCGAACCCGCGCAGCGCGAAGTGGAAGAAGTCTCCGTCGTCGCGACGGCCGGTCGCCGCGTTCGCGCTCCAGTTGCCGTACTCGACGCTCAGCCGTTCCCCGCGGCCGCGGGCCCGCGCGACCGCGAACTCGATCGCCGCCACGGTCGTGAAGATCGAGCAGGTCGGCCGGCGCCCCTGCGCGCGCGGCTCGAGCCCGAACGCGGCGAACCGCGGGCGGAGGTCGACGGCGGCCGGAGCGACCGGAGCCGCCGGAACGCCGACCTCCCCCGGGGCGTCGCCGTCGTCGCACGGGGAGAGCAGCGCGAGGAGCGAGAGGCCGAGGGCGGGAGCGGAGGCGCGGAGCATGGAAGGTTCCTCTCGGGACGGGTCGGCGTTCGTCGTCCGGCGGATGTCACCACGGAAGGGGGTTGCGGGGCGATGCTTTGCAACGTAAAGTCGTCCCCATGGAACTCCGCGAAGCGATCTCCCAGATCTCCGAGATCCACGCCCAGCTCCGGCGGACCGAGACGTTCCGCGGGACGCGGGCCCTCCCGATGGCGATCACCAGCGGTCTGGCGCTGGGGGTGGCGGCGGTCCACGCGCGGGCTTCCGAGGCGCTCGGCGTCGACGGGGCCCTCGCCCTCTGGATCGGGTACGCGCTGGCGAGCGCGCTGATCTGCGTCCTCGACCTCGTGCGGCTCGGCGCGCTCTCCGCGCGGAAGTCGCGTCGGCAGGCGCTGTTCGTGGTGTCGCAGTTCACGCCGGCCCTCCTCGTCGGCGTCGTCGTCACCGCCGTCCTCTTCCCCCTCCCGCTCGCGGCGCGCGCGCTGCTGCCGGGGCTCTGGGCGCTCCTGTTCGCGGTCGGGATCTTCTCCGCCGCGCCCTCGCTCGCGCGCGGGCTCCGGTGGGTCGCCGGGTTCTACCTCGTCGCGGGCGGGCTGCTGCTGGTCGCCGGGAGCGGCGCGCAGCTCCCGCCGGCGTGGAGCGTGGGGCTGACGTTCGTGATCGGACAGGCGGCGGCGGCGTGGACGCTGCACGAAGAGGAGAGGAGGACCCGTGTCGCCGAGTGAGCGGAAGAAGGGGGCGCGGCGGACCGTCAAGGGTTCGCACGCGTACGAGCGGCTCGACCGGGTGCTGCACGAGAAGGCGCGCCTCGGGATCCTCACCGCGCTGGCGGCGCGGCGGGACGGGGCGTTGTTCACGGACCTGAAGGAGCTCTGCTCGCTCACCGACGGCAACCTCAGCCGGCACGTGCAAGTGCTCGCCGAGGCGGGGCTGGTCGAGGTCTGGAAGGGGCAGGACGGCGGTCGTCCGCAGACGTTGATCCGGCTGTCGGCGGCGGGGCGGGCGCAGTTCCTCGACTATCTCGAGGAGCTGGAGCAGGTGATCCGGGACGCGCGGCCGGGGGTGACGGGGGACGGGGCGGAGGGGGACGCGCCGCCGGGATGGGTGGCGGCGCAGTGAGGGGGGAGGCGGAGGATGGAAGGGTCGCGCGCGATGCGGAACCGAACGCGTGGGTGGCGGGCGGCGGGCACCGGACGCGACGGCGATCGCGGACTCATGGGTGTCGATCCCACGAACTCCGAGCCGCTTCCTCCATGCGTGAACGCTTTGTGTGGCCAAGTGTGAGGGTGCCGTGAACGTCTTGCGGGCGGATTCGATGGGCATGTGCTTCGGCGTGAAGGACGCGTTGGAGATCGCGTTCGCGCAGCCGTCGCCGGAGCGGGTGACGATCCACGGCGAGCTGGTGCACAACGCCGAGGTGCAGCGGCGTCTCGCCGAGCGCCGGTTCGTGACGCGGCCGGAGGACGAGCGGGAAGGCGCGCCGTCGACGCCGGACGTCCTGGTGACGGCGCACGGCGTCAGCGACGCGGAGCGGGCGCGGCTGGCGGCGGCGGGGGCGCGGCTGATCGACACGACCTGCCCGCTGGTGCGGCGGGCGCACCGGGCCGCGGTCGGGCTGGCGAAGGAGGGGCGGTTCGTGGTCGTGATCGGCCGGCCGGGGCACGTCGAGGTGCGAGGGCTGACGGGCGACCTCGAGCGGTTCGCGGTGGTGGCGCGCGAGGACGAGGTCGAGCGGTACCCCGCGGAACGGATCGGCGTCGTCAGCCAGACGACGTTCCGGGCGGACGAGGCGCGGCGGATCGTCGAGGCGATCGAGCGCGCGAACCCGGACGCCGACGTGCGGTTCTCCGACACGGTCTGCGAGCCGACCCGACAGCGGATCGAGGCGGTCGAGGCGTTGGCCCGAGCGGCGGACGCGGTCGTCGTCGTCGGCGGCGCGAACTCGAACAACAGCCGCCAGCTCGTCCGCCTCTGCGAGAGCGTCGGGACGCGCGCGGTCCTGGTGCAGGGGCCGGACGGCCTCGAGCCCGGGTGGTTCGCCGGGGCCGAGGTCGTCGGGCTGACGGCCGGGACCTCGACCCTCGACGAGACGATCGACGCGGTCGAGCGGGCGCTCCGCGAGCTCTGACGCCGCGCCGCGTCCTCGATGCGTTACGCTGGGGCGCGCCGCCCCGCCGCTTCGTCACCGGTCCCGACCGGACCCGAGGAGCCTCCCGCATGAAGCGTCCGATCCGCACCCTCGTCCTCTCCGTCGCCGCCGTCTCGCTCGGCGCCGCCGCGAACGCCGCCGACGACGTCGTCGCGTTCGGGTCGATCACGCCCGATCTGTTCCGGATCGACTCGAAGGCGGGCCAGCAGGCGCCGGCGGGCTCGGTCACGTTGACCCACCCGAGCGAGATCGGGATCGGCGCCCTCGCGAGGACGACCGACGGGAAGCTGTGGGGGCTGTCCGCGGCGCCGGTGATCTCGCAGATCCAGAAGCCGACGGCCCGCCTCTACGCGATCGACGAGGCGACGCCGGGCGCGGCGTTCGTGGCGGACATCGGACAGGGCGTCCCGGTCGGAGCGGCGGTCGACCCGACCGACGGATCGCTCTGGTTCCTGCTGACGTTCACGGACCACCCGGTGCCGACGCTGAACCGGTACGACTTCGCGACCGCGAGCGTCACCGACGTGAAGCCGGTCTCGGTCGCGCTCTCCCAGCAGGCGCTCGTCGGCCTCGCGTTCGACGCGTCGGGCCAGCTCTACTCCCTCTCGACGCAGGGGTCCGCGCTCTGGCGGATCGACAAGGTCGACCCGACGAACGGCGGCTCGGCGCCGGTCGGGACCGGGCTCGGCGCCGGGATCGACCTCCTCTCCGGCGGCGCGCTGACGTCCGACCCGTTCGGCGGCGGGATGCTCGCGTACGAGGTGGCGCAGCAGCGGCTGATCGAGGTCGACCCGTCGACCGGCACCGGCCAGGTCCGGAGCGCGCTCCCCGGTCCGGACGTCCTCGCGATGGCGCCGGTCGAGTGCGCGACCGAGTACGGGCCGGGGTGCGTCGGAGCGATCTTCGTCACCCCGCGCCTCCGCGCCGACGGGTGCCCGAGCGCCGGCGTCCCGTTCCGCCTGATGATCGAGGACGCGCTCGGCGGCAGCACCGCCGCCCTCCTGATCGGACTCGGCGCCGGCTCGCTCCCGATCGGCCTCGGGTGCGAGGTGGTGGTCGCGCCGGTCCTCCCGCAGGTCGTCTTCCTCCCGCTCGGCGGCGTCGGCGCCGGTCAGGGTTCGGTCGTCCTCGCCACCGTCGTCCCGCCCGGCGTCCCCGCCGGCGCCGCGGTCCACCTGCAGGCGCTCGTCGCCGACCCGAACGTCCAGCTGGGGATGTCCGCGACGAACGGGCTGCGCCTCGAGTTCCTGTAGGCGCGGCGACGCCGTCCGAACTTCGGACCGCCGCTCCGGGGCGGAGGACGGATCTCGCCGGTCCGGCCTCCGCCCCGCCTCGCTATGGTGTCCGCCCCACCAAGAGATCGATCCGAATGGAGCATCACCATGGCTGAGCACCAGTCCACCACCGAGACGGTCATCGGGGCCGACACCGTCATCAAGGGCGACATGACCGTCGAGAGCCGGGCCCGGATCCTCGGGCGGTTCGAGGGGACGATCCGCGCGAAGGGGGAGATCCAGGTCGCCGACAAGGCGCAGTGCAGCGCGTCGGTCGAGGCGGGCGTCGTCCACGTCGACGGCTCGCTCGAGGGGAACATCACCGCGGCGGAGAAGGCGGCGCTGAACGCGACCGCGCGCGTGAAGGGCGACCTGGTGGCGCCGAAGCTGATCGTCACCGAGGGGGCGGCGTTCCAGGGGCACGTCAGCGTCGGACCGGACGCGATGAAGAACCGGCCGGGAGGCGGCGCGTCGGGCGGCGGCGGCCAGGGCGGCGGCGGCGGCCAGGGCGGCGGCCAGACCGAGCAGCAGAGGTCCGGGAAGAAGTAAGGCCCGCGCTCCAGGACCGTCGCGTTCGCCGACCGGTGCGGTCACGCACCCGGTCCGTCCGGCGTTTCCATGGCGAAGCCTCCGGGACCTCCGCGCCGCATCACCTGCTATCACTGTGGCCGCTCGCAGGACGTGAGCGGGCGCACGACGTCCACGGTCTGTCCCGCGTGCAGCAAGACGCTCACCGTCGAGGACATCGTCGTGAAGTCGTACCTCGGGGTGCGGAACGTCGAGACGTGCGGACGGCTGATCGTCACGAAGAAGGGGCGCGTCGTCGCCCAGCAGCGCATCGTCGCGCACGAGGGGATCGAGCTGGAGGGGAAGCTCGAGTGCCGGGAGGCGCTGGTCTCCGGGCCGGTGACGATGGGGGGGAAGGCGGAGTGGAGGGGCGACCTGACCGCGCTGTCGCTCGCGGTCGCCGAGGGAGCGACGATCCGTCGCGGCTACTTCACGGTCCCCGAGAACTGGCTCGAGGAGCTGCGCGCCCGTCCTCCCGACGAGGACGAGACGCGGCGCGAGGACGACCTCGCCGACGACGAGCTCGCCGACGGCCGCGGCGCGAGGGACGACGTCGTGGACGACGACTGGTGAGGCCCGGGTCCGCCTCGCCGCCGCGGGCCGGAACCGTTCGGGCGGGCGTCACGGAACCGCGTGGATCTCGAGACGCGCGCGCCGGACCTGGGCGGTGAACGTGAGGTCGGCGCGGTAGTCGAGGTCGATGGTGTGCACTCCGGCGTCGAGCGCCAGCACGACGAACCCGGTCTGGCTGCTGAAGTCGCCGAGGAGGATGTCGAACAGGGCGGCGCTCGACTCGGCGACGGTCGTCGTGTCGTCGACCTCGACACGAAGGTCGCCGCCGACGAACTCCGCCGTGTACCCGATCCGGTAGTTCCCGGCCGACAGCGATCCCGTCGTCAGTCGCACCTTCTGTTGGTACGTGGTCGACGTCGTCGTGCTCGTCGACTCGCTCGCGGCCGAATCGTGGTCGGTGAGCCCCGGGTCGCCCGCCGGCCCTTGAGGTCCCGCCGGCCCCTGCGGTCCGGCCGGTCCCTGGGGCCCGGTGTCGCCGTCGTCCCCCGCGGGCCCCTGCGGCCCGGCCGGCCCCTGGGGTCCGGCGGGTCCCTGAAGGCCGGGGAGCCCCTGCGGTCCGGTCGCCCCGTCGAGTCCCTGCGGTCCCTGCGGTCCGGTGAGCCCCTGCGGTCCTGCGGGTCCGGTCGCCCCGTCGAGCCCCGGCGCGCCTTGAGGTCCGGGGATTCCCTGCGGGCCGGCCGGGCCGATGGCCCCGTCGAGGCCCGGCGCCCCCTGTGGTCCGGGGAGTCCTTGAGGCCCCGTGGGCCCGATCGCGCCATCGAGTCCGTCGATACCCGGGGGACCCTGGGGCCCGACGGGTCCTTCCGGTCCGGCCGGCCCCGGTCCGGCGAGCGGCAGGGTCAGGGCGAGCGTCGCTTCGTGCCCCGTCTTCCGGTTCTCCTTGCTGTCGAACGCCAGCTTCGCGCCCGAGCCGCCGCTGGAGAGGAGGAACCCGTCGGGTGCGGCGACCCCGTCCACCCAGTCTCGCACCAGCCCGGTCACGTCGAGGGTCAGGAAGCTCGACTCGTCGGCGTCGCTCACGAGGAGGTCGTCGACGATCGGCGGCCCGAACGTGGGGAGGCCGAGTCCGGTCGCGCTCGCCTCGTTCCAGTCCGAGGGAGCGGAGTGCACGTCGATCGTCCCCGGCTTCGCCACCTTGCGAACGAAGAGGCGGAGTCTCGCCTTCTCGACGTCGGCGCCGACGAGGTCGCTCGGGAGGGCGGAGAGGTCGAACCTCAGAAGGACCACGCGGTCGTCACGGAGGGCGAGGGTGGTGCCGTTCCCGTCGTTCTTCGGCGAGTCGAGGCGGACGGAGACGTCGTCGGTCAGGACCTGGGCCTCCGAGTTCGCGAGGAGGCCGCCGCCGATCAGGGCGGAGAAGAAGAGTGCTCGCATCGTGTCTCCCCCGGGATCTCCGCGCGTCACGCGCGGAGATCCCTCTTCCCCTCTTCCCCTCGTTCCCGTCTTCCCGCGGTCTCACTCCTTCGCTTGCAGAGGCACCCATCGGCGGGCGCGGGGCCGGCGCGGGAGCGAATCGGCGTCGGCGCGGGCGCGACCCCGCTCGCGGTTCTCGAACCTGAAACGCCGCCCGGCCGACAGGCGGTCGCGCTGTGGCGTGGTCTCGAGCACGATCGCGCCGCCGAAGGGCGGCCGGCGGGGCCGGGACGGCGGCGCGCGTCGGGGCGTCGAGCGGACACGCAGGTCGCGGTCACGAAAAAGACCTCGTCGCCGCGGCCTCCGTGAAGGAGACCGCGTCGACGAGGTGTCGGACGCGTGCCCGTCTCGATGGTGTCCCCCGGGGGTCTCCGCGCCTGACACGCGGAGACCCCTCTTCCCCCCGAGTCCTCTTCCCGAGACTCACTTCTTCTTTCCAGGGAGACCCATCGGCGGGAAGGCGGACGGCACGAAAGCGAATCGGCGTCGCTCCGCGCGCGTGATCGTCCGCCGTTTTCGGATCTGAAACGGAGGGGGCGCGAGGTCGCGTCCCCTCCGTCCCCGCCGCTCAGGGGACGTCGATCACGAACGACTCGACGTTCGAGAGGTTGCCGCCGCCGGCGGTCGAGCCCTGGAAGACGACCTGCTGGCACGAGATCGGCTGCGGCGTCGGGACGGCCACGGGGACGACGAACGAGGGGTTCGCCGGCGGGCCGGGCCACGACACCAGGACGTACGTCGACAGCGGGTCGATCAGGAGCGTGCCGTACGGGTAGAAGAGGAGCTTGTCGCGGTCGACCCCGATGAACATGAAGCTCACGAGGCCCGGGGTGCCGGTCGAGGTGAACGTCACGTTGCCGAGCGGCTGGAACGTCCCGCTCACGTCGAGGCGGACGTGGTCGAACTCGTACGCGCCCATGTCGACGCGCGGCACCTTGTCGAAGTCGCCGTCGAGGATGCGCGGCACGCCGCTCAGGTCGAGGTCCCCGTTCGGGAGGAAGTCGAGCGGGTCGCCCATCTCGATGCAGGGCGAGCCGGACCCGAGGGTCAGGTCGCCGTTCACCGCGTCGACGAAGAGCGGGTCGGCGTCGATGTTCCCGTCGGTGCCGGCGAGCGTCGCGTCGCCGTTCGAGTACTTCAGCTCGCCGGGCGCGAAGCCCGCGATGTTCGTGCCGTTCCCGAACGCGAGGGAGCTGTTCACCACGCCGGTGAACGCGCCGACGTCGAGGATGCCGAACCCGCCGTTGTTCGCGGCGGTGCACTTCTCGAGCAGGAACGTCCCGCCGTCGAGGCGGATGCCGTCGCCGCCGCAGCTCCAGGCGGCCCAGTCGGAGCCGTAGTCGAGGGCGCTGACGTAGAACCCGTGGCCGGACGACCGGTCGACGCGGACGTAGCGGGCGGTGAGGAGCGGGGATTCCGAGCGGAGCCCGTACCAGCCCCCCCAGCCGGTGAACCGGATGTTCACGTGGCGCAGCGAGCTCGCCGCCGCGCCCGCCTCGACGCGCACGCCCTGCCACTGGCCCGGCGCGGGCACGGTCGCGGCCCCGTCGTTGTTCGTGTCCCCGGCGATCGTGTCGTCGGCGAACGACGTGAGGACGACCGGCCTCTCGGTCGCGCCCGCGAGGTGCAGGGCGCCGCCCGGGACGCGGATCGTCGCCCCGGTGGCGAGCTTGACGACGACCCCGTCCTCGAGCGTCAGGGACGTCCCGGTGACGATGTCGCAGGTCGTGGAGAAGACGAGCGCCCCCCCGAGGCAGTTGTCGGAGACCACGGTGACCGCGCCGCTCGGATCCGGCTGCGTGACCAGGAGGTAGTCCCCGCCGTTCCCGGACGCGGTGTTCCCGGTGAAGCCGGGGACCTCGTCGATGCGGAGCTCGTCGACAGCGGACTGGGCGTTGTCGAGGAACTGGGTGCCGGTCACGGAGAGCGCGCACGCGTGCTGGTTCGCGTCGAAGCCGTCGTGCGAGGAGCCCTCGATCGTGCAGTCGGTGACGGTCAGCGTCGCTCCGCCGCCCTGGAGCGAGAGGTTCGACCAGCCGCCCCAGCCGCCGTACCGGACGAAGGTGCGCGTCAGGTCGACGTTCGCGCCGCCCCGGACCACGATGCCCCGCGTCGAGCCCGGCGCGCCGGCCGACGGGCCGTCGTTGTTCGTGTCGCCGCCGTGGTCGTCGTCCGCGAAGCTCGTGATCACGACCGGGGCGAGCGCGGTCCCCTGCGCGATCAGGCCGCCGGAGACGTCGAAGGCATACGACGTGGTGAAC
>JAUIEL010000664.1 GCA_030428825.1 bacterium | reverse complement strand
CGGCGCGGTCTCCCCGCCCTCCGCGTCGACCGACTCCGCGTCGGGGGCGGGGTCCCGACCGTCGAGGTCGCCGAGCAGCCACGGCGGGTCGATCTCGACCGCGCCGTATCCCTCGGCGCGGCGCTCGCCCAGCCCCTCGTGCCGGAGGGACGCGAGCGCCGCTCCGGGGATCCGACGCTCCGTCCGGAACCGGATCACCGAGCCGCCCGCCATCGCGAGGATCGACGGCCGCGGCCGGTTCCAGCGGCGATGCCACGAGTCGAGGCGCCGGGTCTCCACGTACGCCTCCTCGACGATCAGGTCGCCCGCCGCCTCCGGAACGTCGGCCCAGAGCACCCGGCCGAGCGCGTGACGAACGGCGTCGACGGTCGCGTCGTAGACGAGCCGGTCGTTCCGGACGAGGAGATCGGAGCGGAGCCAGACGACGAAGGTCCCACCCTCCTCGATGTCCGAGGCCGACCCGACGTCGCGGTGACGCGGCCGCTCCGGGCGGAGGCGGACCGCACCGTAGTCGTCCTTCTCGGAGCCGCCGACCGCGAGGCGTCCGCCGATCCGTTCCCACCAGCCGTCGGGGAGCCGGTCCGCGAGCGCGCCGCGGACGGAGATCGTGCCGCGCAGCCGGTGGCGGTCGCTGATCGCCTCGTAGGTGTAGACCCCGCCGACCTCGGCGTTCGGCCGTTGCGCTCGATCCTCGACGACGTTGTGGGTCCGCGTCGTGACCGCCGTCGCCTCGTGTCGGGGAAGTCGGTCGGGTGCCGCCGCGCCGACGAAGCCGCCTCGGACGGCCTTCAGCGGCTCGCCGAACGGGGCGCCGGCGAGGCGGTTGACGACGCCGCCCCGCGCCGCGAACCCCGCGCTCTCCTTCACCACGGCGAGGCACCGCGGCGCCGGGGCGCCGGGCGTGCCGTCGATCTCGATCGTCGCCGGCGACACGCGCACGTCGCCGCGCCGGACGTGCGTCGGCGCGTGCGGGTCGAGCGCGGCGAGGACGCGCGTGAGGTGCGGCAGCAGGTAGGTGCCGGGGACGAAGTCGAGGGTCTCGGTGACGTTCCCGACGCGCCGGACCGGGATGGCGACCGGCAGCTCGAGTTCGAGGACGAAAGGCACGTCGACCCAAGGGTCGTCCGCCGGGGGCGGAGCCGACGCGTCGGGAGCCGCGGAGGAGAGCGGGGCGGAGGCCGGCGGCGGAGGAGGCGCGGGCGGAGAGTCGAGGTGGGCCTCGATCCAGTCGATCGCCGTCGCCGCGTCGACGCCGGAGACCGTGACCGAGCAACGGCCGCCGCCGCGGCGCCGCCGCCCTCCCAGGCGCTCCACGAGCCGGAGCGACGCCACGACGAGCGCGCTCGCGGCGGCGCGCTGGATCGGTGTGGCGTCGAGGTCCCGAAACGTCAGCGTCGCGTGGAGCACGCTCCCCCGCCGCGCGTACTCGACCGTCCGGAACTGCTTGCCGCGCGCCGCGTCGGTGGCCGCGTCGATCGCGACCCCCGGTCGGACGAAGGTGAGCGCGTCCCGCTCCTCCACTCCCCGCGCGGCGAGCGATCGACGGAGCGACTCGGGATAGCGGGCGGCCCGGATCGAGACCGCCGCCGGCCGCGGGGCGCCGGACGGAGGCCCCTCTCCGCGCGCCGGCTGGCTCCCGAACAGGTGGTCGAGCCACGGCGCCCACGCGGGCGGCAGCGCCGCGACGAGGCGCTCCGCCGCGTCGCGGACCATCCCGGTGAGCGTCTTCCCCGGCACGAACGGCAGGCCGTCCCGGTCACGCGCGACGAGGCGGTCGACGTCTCCCGGTCGGCCGACGCCGGCGCCGACGTGCCAGTCGCTCGTCATCTCGACGCGCAGGCGCGCCGGGGACTCGAAGGTCGGATCGGTCCGGCTCACCCGTCGTCCTCCGGGAGTCCGCTCGCGCCGCGGAGGAACTCGCTCGCCTCCAGCGCGTCGAGGAACCCCGTGGCGGCGGCGCCGTCCGGCTCGGCGTGGAACAGCGTCGGCGGGTCGACCGAGGGGAGCAACGGAGCGAGGGCCGGCTCGTGCCGCGGCAGCTCGAGCCGGAGCCGCGCGTCGGCGCCGGCGCGCCCGTGGAACAACGATCCGCGCAGCTCGTGGAGCAGGCCGTTCGGGAGCGCTCGTTCGCCGTCCGGTCCGCGCGCCTCGATCGCGGCCGCCCGCTCCGACAGGGCGTCGAAGCTCCGCGGTCGCGCCCACGCATCGTCGACCGACGGCGTCACCACGTAAGGGCGCGCGGTGAGGAGCGTCTCGGGCTCGACCCGGAGCGCCCCGCGGATCCGCTCGAGGTCGGCGGAGCTCGAGTCGTACAGCACGTGGTAGTCGACCGCGGAGTGATCGGCGCCGAGTCGCGCCTTCACCCCCTTCGCCGAGGCGAGGAGAGACTCGGCCAGCTCGTACGCCGCATGGAAAGGGAAGTGCGGCTTGACGATGGCGACGCCGGCGCAGGCCCCGAGCCGCCGCACGTCGAGCCCGGGCACTTCTCCGGCCAACGCCTCGGACTCCCGCTCGAACGCGCGGAGGAGCCGGACCGCGAACCGGAGCGCGTGGCGGCCGTCGACGATCGCCGGCACGTCGGCCCCGCCGAGGACGAGGGGAACCATCGGAGCGCGGCGACGCCGCCCCACCGGCAGCCCGGCCGCCGCGGCCGCGAACGCCGCCCGCGTGGTCCGGGCCAGGCCGCGCGACAGCGCGCCGAGGGCGTCCAGCAGCCCGCGATTGCGCGTCGCCGGGTCCGCGCCGCCGACGGCGCGGGAGAGCTCGAGGAAGAGCCGTCCGACGCCGTTCCCGTCGGCGTGCACGACGCCGATCCAGTCGAGCTCCTCGAACTCGCGCTCGAGTGCGTCGATGCTCGTCGCGAACCGCGTCTCGCCGACCTCGGCGCGGAGACGGTCGAACGCCTTGTTCGCCGCCTCACTCTTCGCGATCGCCACCTCGGAGCGGTCGGCCGGCTTCTCGGATTCTCCGGCGCGGTACGACCGGCCGGCCGGCAGGCCGGAGGTTGCGCACGGCGCGTGGAACGGCAGCCGGAGGAACCGCGCGGCGGGCCGCGGCACGGACGCGCGGGTCCGCGCCAGCCGCTCCGCGACGTCGCGGACCGCGGCGCCCAGGTCGTCCCGCTCGAGGTCGATCGCCGGACCGACCGCGCCGCGGAGGTCGAGCCCCGGCGCCTCCAGGAGCGCACGGGTCGTCGCCGCCCTCACGAGCCGGACCGCCGCGTCGTGCGCCGGGACGAGGAGGAGCGACCGCCCGGAGATCGACTGCACCCACCGGAACGCGCGGCGGGTCGTCTCGGCGGGCGCGTCGGCGGACGCGACCTGAAGTCCGAGCTCCTCGCACGCCTCCCGCACGAACACCGTGCCCGCCCGGTGGACGAGCTCGGACGCACCGACGTTCTCGCGCAGCCGGTTCGACGCGAAGATGAACGGCTGGTTCCCGGACGTCTCGATCAGGACGAGGTGCATGCCTCCCTCGGCGCGGCGTTCCCCGGCGACGGGCGGCATCCTAGCGCCGCGTCCCACCGGCGGGGCGACTTTCGCCGGCGGCCGCGGTGCCGACGGCGAGCGGCGCGACCGTCCGCGTCAGGATCTCCGCGTACCGGGCGGCGATCAGGTCGACGGGCACCGCCGAGCCGGCGTGCCGGTCGTACTCCTCGGCGAGCCGGTCGAGCGCACGGCCGACGCCGTCGAGGGTCTTCGCCCGCTCCTCGAGCGCCGCCGTCGCCTCGACCAGCCCCCGGTAGCGGCGGAGCAGCGACTCTCGGTCGAACACCGGCGACGTCTCGCCGGGCGGCCGAACCTCG
>JAUIEL010000663.1 GCA_030428825.1 bacterium | reverse complement strand
GTCGCCCAGCTCGAGGAACGACGGCGCCGCCTCGCCGTACTCGCTCAGGAGGACCGCGCCGTCGAGGCCGGAGAAGACGCGCACCAGCCCGACCGAGGCGGAGAGCCCCTGCGCGGCGTACGGCGCGCCGACGACGACGTCGGGGACTCCGTCGAGGTTGACGTCGCCCGCCCCGGCGACCGCCCGCCCGAACCCGTCCCCGGCGGCGAGCCCGACGAACTGATGGAGGACGGCGCCGTCGAGGCCCGAGCGGACGTCGACGGTGCCGCCGGGGCCGAACAGCGCGAGCGGCGGCGTCGCGCCGATCGCGACGTCCGCGCGGCCGTCGCCGTTCACGTCGCCGACCCCCGCGACGGCGATGCCGAACGAGTCGCCCGTCGACGCGCCGGTGAACGTGTGCAAGACCGAGCCGTCCGCGCCCGAGTGGACGGTCGCCCGCCCCGGACCGGAGGAGCCGAACAGGAACGCCTCCGGCGCCCCGACGACGACGTCCGGCACCCCGTCGCCGTCGACGTCCCCGGCCCCCGCGACCGCGGCCCCGAACTGGTCGTCCGCGACGCCGCTCGAGTAGGAGTCGAGCTCCCCCTGTCCCCGCGCCTCCCCCCCGATCAGGGCGAGGGCGATCCCCGCGCATGTCGCTCCGCGTCGCATCGCGCCCTTTCCACGTCGAGTCCGGCCGTCCGCAGCGTCCTATCGGCCGCGGGCGGGGCGAGAATCTGCCGAATCCGGGGCGCTCCCCGACGGGCGGGGCGGCGCGTCTCAGAACGGGTTCGTCGCGAAGACCGACAGCTCCGGCACGAACCCCCGATCGTCGATCTCCAGCACGCCGACGACCGCGTCCGCGATCTCGCGGGGGCGGAGCTTCTTCTCGGACGCGGCCTGCTCGCGGCCGAGCTTCGCCGCGAAGTCGGTCAGGACCTCGCTCGGGTTGACGAGGATCACCCGGACGTCGTGGCGACGCAGCTCGTCGCGCCAGCACTCGGTCATCCCCTTGAGGGCGAACTTCGAGGCGGAGTACGCGGTCCCGCCGCGGCCTCCCTTCACGCCGGAGGTCGACGAGATGTTGACGAGGTGCCCGCCCCCCTGGCGGACGAACTGCTTCGCCGCCTCGCGCCCCATCAGCATCGCCCCGGTGACGTTGGTCCGGAACACCTCGAGGAACCGCTCGGTGTCGATCTCGGTGAGCGGCGCGGAGTAGCCGATGCCGGCGTTGTTCACCAGGACGTCGAGCCGGCCGTGACGCTCGACGAACGTCGCGACCGTGCGGACCGCGTCCGCCTCCTCGCCGACGTCGCCCGCGATCGCCTCCGCCCCGATCTCGGCGGCGGCCCGCTCCAGCACGTCGGCGCGTCGGCCGGTGATCGCGACGTGCGCGCCCTTCGCGACGAACGCCTCGGCGATCGCCCGTCCGATCCCCTCGCTCCCTCCGGTGATCAGCGCCTTCGCACCCTCGAGCTTCATGTCGTCCTCTCGTCTCCGCGGCCGGTGGCGATCGTAGCGGCCGCGGCCCGGGGGGGAGCGGGGAACGCGGTCGCTTCCGGACGAGACGTCAGGGGAGAGAGGATCGCCGGGACACGATCGCGCAGCCGGTCGCGGAGCTCGGCGTCGAGCGGGCCGGGCGCCGCGGCGCGGAGCTTCCTCGCGGCGGCCTCGACGAGCCGACTGACGCGCGGTTCCCCGATGCCGAGCCGCCGCGCCGCCTCGCGCTGCGTGCGCCCGGCCACGAAGCAGTGGAACAGCACGTCGCGCTGACGAGGGGAGAGCGCGTCGAGCCCGCGTCGCAGCGCCCGCGCGGTCCGGTCGACCCCCTCGCGACGCTCGACGGAGACCGACGGGTCGTCCCGGTCGCTCGGCGGAAAGTACGCGCGATCGCCGCCGGTGCGCGGCCCGCGGAGGCGCCGTCGCACGCGGTCGATCCGGCGGCGGCGGAGCGACGCGGCGAGCCACGCGCCGAGCGGCGCGCGACCCGCGTAGCGCGCGAGTCGGATGTCGTTCGAGCCGCGCGGCCGGGCGAACAGCTCCGAGAGGAGGTCGCGGACCTCGGCCTCCGCGTCGACGGGGTGGGTCCCCTGGCGCACCAGCCGGCGCGCCAGCCGCGGCACGAACGCCCGCGCGAGCGTCGCCGCCGCGCGGTCGTCCGACGACTCGCAGGCGACCGCGAGGTAGAGGTCGGCGAGGTGCGGCGACGCGGGGTCGGTCGCGAGCGGGAGGACCCGCTCGGCGAACGACCGGAACGTCAGCGCGAGGCGGCCGTAGCGCGCGACCCCCGCCCGATATCCGCGGCGCAGCGCGGCCGGACGGAGGGCGAACGGGGGCGGGGACTCCTCGTGGACGTGCTGCATGACGGCCGGACTCCGGGGGCGGGTCGGATTCGCACCCCCTCGGAGCGAACCGGCCGCGGCGTCCTCCCGCGGGAAATCGGAGATTCGGCCCGGCGGAGGCGCGCGTCCCCGCCGGGCCGCCCGCTCAACCTCCGGGGGGGACCCGAACGACGGTCGATCCGGCGGCCTCGATCTCGAACGAGTGGACGACCGGCGCGGCGCCGATCGCGACGACCCGGACGTTCCAGGTCCCCGGCGCCGCGAACCAGCGGACGTCGACGGCCCGCCCGACCGACGTGAACCTCCTCCCCGACGAGGTCGGCCGTCCGCGGGCGTCGAGCAGGTCGACGGCCGCCCGCGCGTTCGGGTCGCCGGGCCAGGCGGAGAGGTCGAGCCGGACCTCGTGATCGACTGCGAGCGGCAGCGGGACCGGCCGGATCTCTCCGGCCCGGACGTCCACCTCGCGCTCCCCGAAGCCCCGCGTCGCGTGCACGGCGCGAACGAGGTGACGACCCGGCGCGAGCCCGCCGATCTCGAACGTCCCGTCGGAGGGCGAGACGATCTCGACCCGTCGGCCGTTCGCGTCGAACACCAGCACGGTCGCGTCCGTCACGCGCTCCCCCCGGAAGAGGACCTCCCCCTCGAGCCGTGCTTCGGCGGGGAGCGCCGCCACCAGCGGTCCGAGTCGCCCGCCGGCCGGGACGTCCACGCCGGGAACGACGGCCGCGCCGTGACCGTCCGCCGTCACGCGCAGGTCGTACCGCCCCGGGACGTCGATGCGCACGGTCGGGTCGTCGCGGCCGATTCGCAGGGAGCGCGCGCTCGGGTCGCTCCGGCCGACGGCGAACGCCGTCACGCGTGCGGCGCGGATCGGCCGGCCGCTCGCTTCGACCGCACGGACTCGGACCATCGCGCGCTCGTCCCGCGCCTCGGCCGCCGCGAGCACGAACCGGACGAGGCCGTCGGTCGGGGTGACCCGTCGGACATCCTTCACGCGCTCGCCCGCGAGGAGCACGAGCCAGACGGCCGGCGCCGGTCGGCGCGCGGGGGCGTCGAGCGAGAAGGTCCCGCCCTCGCCGGCGGGCGCGGCCCACGCCGCGTCCGCGCCCGCGAGTCGCTCGACGGTGGCGTCGAACGCAGCGCCGACCTCGAGCAGGGGACGCGGATCGAACGGGAGCCCGAGGATCCGCCACGACTCGACCGACTCGGCCCGGTCGGCGAACCGCAGGGTGAGCCGCGCGGGGACCGGCCGGCCGCCGCCGTCGACGACCTCGCCCCGGATCGTCCAGGCGACCGGCTCGAGACGGACCACCAGCGGTCGCGACGTCGGCGGCGGCGAGAAGACGGGCCGGTACCCGGCGGCCCGGACGGCGAGGCGCGCCTCCCCGTCCGGAAGTCGCGCGAGCACGAACCGGCCGTCCTCGGCGGATTCCGTCGTCTCGAGCAGATCGACGCCACGACTCAGGACGACCCTCGCCCCGCCG
>JAUIEL010000662.1 GCA_030428825.1 bacterium | reverse complement strand
GCGCGGCCGAGCCCTCCGCGACGTACGCGCCCTCGCGCGTCTCCCCCTCGTCGCGCCACGAGAGCCGGTCGCCCTCCCGCCGCGCCTCTCCCTCGTACGTCCACCACGCCTCGCCGAGCCGCCGCCCCCCGATCCAGCGGAGCGACCCTCCGTCGCGGACGACCGTCTCCCGCCCGATCGCCGCGCCGGCGGAGCGGACCTCGAACGTCCAGACGTCGGCCGCGGCGGCGACGATCAGCAGCAGCAAGGGGGTCATCGGTCCGCTCCGTTCAGTCGTCCTTCGGCCGCTCGAAGACGTTCCACGACTCGGCCCGCTCGAGCGGCACGAGGAAGATCCACGGCTCGAGCCACGCCGTGTAGTACTCGAGGTCGACGTCGCGCGGGCCGAACCAGGCGACGGTCCGGCCCGGCACGTTCGACGGGAGCCTCCCCGGCGCCGGATGGTCGTCGATCGTGAACGCGACGAGCTCGACGTCCGGGTCGTGCCGATCGACGCGCGCCGGCGGCGGGGCCTCGAGCCGTCCCAGCGCGTCGGCCACGGACGGTCGCGCGAGGACGACGCGGTCCGGGTGGGCCCGCATCCACGCCGCGAGGTCGCGCGCCGGATCGAGCGCGTCGAACCGGCGGATCGACTCCGCCGCCCGCAGGTTGAACGGCACGCCCGGAGCGACGAGGAGCGCGCCGCCGGCGAGGACGAGCGCGGGGCCGGCCCGCCGCGAGAGCCGCGCCGCGAGCGTCCCGACCCCGATCGCCGCGAGGATCGCGAGGAGCGGCAGGAGCGGCAGGAGGTTCCGCACGAACAGGACCCGCTGCGACGTGAGCGTCAGGAACAGCAGGGTCGGCCCGACGAGCCAGAGCGCGAGGAGCCGCGGCCGCCGCCGTGCGAACGCGAGCGCGCCGACGAGCGCGAGTCCGACGGCCGCGAGCGACGCGGCCTCCGACGGCGACGCGAGGTCGCGGGCGACGAAGCGGACCATCCGCGCCGCGAGCCCGAGGCCGGGCTCCACCGTGTGCCCGTAGTGGCCCATCTCGCGGTAGTGCGTCATCTCGAACCGGACGTCCTCGAGGAACCTCGCCGTCTCGACCAGCGCCCCCGGCGTGACGGCGAGGAACGTCCCGCCGAACAGGACGAGCGCCGCCAGCACGTCGCGTCGCCGCTCGCCCGTCGTCCGGTCGCGCCCCGCCCCGCGCCAGGCGGCGATCAGCGCGGGGAAGAGGAAGACCCCGCCGGTGTACTTCGTCGCCGTCGCCAGACCTGCCCCGAGCGCCGCGATCCAGAGACCGCTCCGCCGTCCCGAGACCTCGGCGAGGGCGAGCCCGAGGAGGGCGAGGGCGCCGAACTGGGCGGTGACCGCGTCCGGCGCGAACCAGCGGGCGTGGTACGTCCACTGCCACGACGTCGCGAGGATCCCCGCGGCGAGGAGCGCCTCCGCGACCGACCGTCCGGCGGCGAGGAGCGCCCCGTAGACCCAGAGGAGCGCCAGCGCGCTGACGACGAGGAAGACGGTCCGGACGCGGAGGCGATAGCGCCACTTCTTCGTCTCCTCGACCAGCTGGTCCGTCGACGCACCGGCGAGGACCTTCGGCCAGAGCGCCGCGCGGGCGAGGCGGAAGCACATCGACGGGTAGTGGTACCAGCCGGGGTTCCGGCGCCCCTCCTCGATCGAGTCGCGGACGACCAGCACCATCTGCCGCTCGTCCCAATGCTTCTGGAAGTCGACGCCCCGGACGCCGGTCCAGAGGAGGAACGCCAGCGGGAGGAGGGCCGGGAGGAGGCGGGGGAGGAGACGCCGCACCGGCGGGGGTCAGTCGATCGTGACGTCGTGGCGCGGCGAGATCTCGTCGATCAGCGTCGCCCCGCCCGGGTACGTCAGGAGCTGCGTCCGGAGCTTCGTCCCCTGGAGGCTCGCCGGCAGGAAGACGTCGAGCGAGCCCTGCCCCGCGCCGTCGAGCGCGCCGAAGAGGAAGACGGGCGGGATCGAGAAGCCGATCAGGACGTTCCGGTCGTCGTTCGGGTCGATCGCGCTCAGGTCGACGACCCCCTGCTCGAAGCCGATCAGGAGGAGGGTCGGCTGGGACGGCGTCGAGCCGGACCACTGGAGGTGCGCCACGTTCCCCGCCGTGACGTTCGCGTCGCCGGTGAGCGTCGCCGCGTAGTCGTCGTACCGGACCGAGAACTCGTGCGTCAGCGGTCCGTACAGGACGATCGTCAGGACGTCGTTCACGTCGTCGTGGGTCCAGTTCGCGTCGAAGTAGAGGACGTCGTAGTCGAGCAGGTACGTCGGCGCGTCGGTCACGCCCTCGATCCGGACCGTCGTCGCGCCGACGTCGGCCGTCTCGACGGTCAGGGTGAAGTTCACGTTCGGGTCGAACGACGCGGCCGGCGGCCGGAGCGTCAGCTCGAGCACGTTCTCGAGCGAGAGGACGTCGAGGTGGTTCGTCACGTCGTCGACCGAGCACGCGAGCGGTGAGAACGCCTGCGCCGTCCGCTGCGTGACGTCCGCCCAATAGAAGGTGGCGTCCCGGTCGGCGTTCACCTCGAACGCGTCCGGCGCGCGCTCGGCCGTGTGCGCCTGGAGGAAGTCGAGCGTCGTCTTCGCGTCGAACAGGAGCCAGTCGTGCGGGTCGACGAGGCCGGAGAAGACCTGCGTCGTGATCGGCGCCCCCGCGAACGCGAGGTAGGTCGAGAAGACGAGGCTCTGGTCGGGGAGGTAGCCGATCGTGTCGTCGGACGAGTAGACGTGGTAGATCGGCACGTTCCGGAGGTTCCTCATCTGCGAGGTCGCCTCGCTCTCGACGTCGAGGATCGGGTCGTGGTCGAGGCTCTCCGAGCTGAGGTAGTTCCAGAGCGTCGCCCCGCTCGGCGGGCCCCCGAACAGCGCCGCGTTCTCCATGATCGTCTGCGTCGTCATCCCCGGGGACGTGTCGTTGTTGTAGGTGTCGACCAGGTCGTACGCGCCGGCGTTCGTCGCGATCGCCGCGAACATCGGCGCCGCCGGGTCGAGGTGTCGGGCGCCGAACGCCGCGATGGCGCCGCCGCCGGCCGACCAGCCGACCCCGTAGATCCGATCCTCGTCGACCGGGTAGTTCGCGATCACGTGGTCGATCGCCGCCTCGACGTTCTTCTGCGCGAGCGGCGCGCCGAACGACTTGTCGTCGAGCCCGGTCACCGCGACGACCAGCCAGCCGCGCGCGCTCGCCTCGTCGGGGATGTCGCTCATCCCGTTGAAGAACGACGCCGCCGACAGCCCGTACCCGTTCCACGCCACGATCAGCGGCAGGTCCGGCCCGCCCGGGTTGAACCCGCACGGCGTCATCACCTGGATCCGCTCCATGAAGCCGGTCCCCGTCACGCCGGCCGGGATGTCGACCTGGGTCACCGTGTAGGAGCACCCGACGTGGTGGATCCCGAGCTGTTGCCGCAGCGCCCGCCGCTCCGCCCCGCGCTTCAGCGCCTTCGCGTCCTCCTGCGCGATCTGCGCCGACGCGGTCGACGACAGGAGCGCGGCGGCGAGCAGGGAGAGCGTGGTGCGGCGCATGGCGGGGCCTCGAGACGGGGGGCGACCGTGAGGAAGAGTAGCACGCGAACGGGTTTGCGGCAAAATGGGGGCCTCGGGCGCCCGCGCCGGGTCGAGTCCCCGTCAGAAGTCGAACTCCTCGCTCTCGATCCGGAGCGACTCCCCGTCCCGGCGGACGACGTAGATCCGCCGCCAGGAGTCGGTGGCGCAGCCGACGCGGAACCGGCCGTCGCCGAGGTCGGCGCACGACCAGCGCGGCCCCTTCGCCGGGTCGAAGTCGGACGGCCACTGGAAGAC
>JAUIEL010000661.1 GCA_030428825.1 bacterium | reverse complement strand
TCCAGGTTCGCCCGGACGAGCGGGTTCTCCCACATCTGGGTGTTCATCGCCGGCGCCACCACGACCGGCTTGCCGGCGTCGAGCGCGAGGAGGAGACTGGTGAGTCCGTCGTTCGCCAGACCGTGCGCCGCCCGCCCGAGGAGGTCCGCCGTCGCCGGCGCCAGGACGACCCCGTCCGCCCATCGCGCCCAGCGGACGTGCGGGATCGTCGGGTCCGCCTCCTCGGTGTCGTCGACGAGGACGGGATGCTCGGTCAGCGCGGCGAACGTCAATGGACGGACGAATCGGGTCGCGGCGCGCGTCATCGCCACCCGGGTCGAGATCTCCCGTTCGCGGAGCTTCGACACCAGGTCGCACGCCTTGTACGCCGCGATCCCGCCGCCGACCCCGAGGACGACGTGCTTCACGATTCGACCCTCCGCGTCGCCACGATCCGCTCCGCCTCGTCGACGAGGCCGCGGGCGATCTCCTCCCGGCCGTCCCACGGCACGGCCGTCCCGTCCGCGCGGAGCAGGTCGGCGCGGTGACCGCGGGGACCGACCTCCTCCACCAGGTTCGCCACCACCGCCACGGCGCCGACGCGCTCCATCGTCCGCCGAGCGCGGGCGTGGAGCTCCTCTCGCGCGAGGCCGGACTCGAGTTTGAACACGACGATCGGGAGCTCGGGCGCGGTCTCGCGCAGCCGGTCGACGACCTTCGGCGTCGGCGTCATGCGAAGGACCAGCTCCGGCTCGGTCGACTTGATCTTCCCCGTCACGGGGACCGGCGCGTAGTCGGCGACCGCGGCCGCGTGGATCAGGAGGTCGGGGCGCGGCCCGCTCCCCGCTCCGGAAGCCTCCGCGAGGAGCGCGTCGAGGAGCGAGCGGGCGGTCGTGAACTCGAACAGCGTCAGTCGGTCGGACGGCGGGGGCCGCTTCGAACCGGCGCCGTGACAGAGGACGACGTCGTGGCCGGCGGCGAGGAACGCCTCGGCGATCGCCGTCCCGAGCGAACCGGTCGACACGTTCGAGACGTAGCGCACGTCGTCCACCGGCTCGCGCGTCGGGCCGGAGGTGACGAGCGCGCGCATCGAGGAGGGAGGGACGGGCGGCGTCGGAGCGGCGCCGTCAGTTCTTCGTCGACTGCTCGACCGAGATGTCGTCGACGTAGAACCGACCCGGCGACCCCGGCATCTTGATGAACGCGATGCCCGAGACGTCCTTGCCGCGCGTCCCCGGGAAGACGCCCGTGTAGGTCGGCGTGATGGCGGACGGCCCCTTGCCGCCCGCCGCCTCGACGACCGACGCGACCGTGATCGCGTACGACCAGTCGTCGGTCGTCCGTTCGCGGGAGAGCTGGACGTCGACCGCGAGCGGCGTGTCGACCGGCACCTTCTTCCCGGTCTTCTTGCCGGCGATCGTCAGGTCCCCGTCGCCGTCCGGGCCGCTCGCGGGGATGAAGTCGGACGTGGCGTTGTCGACCACGACGCCGACCGAGAACGGGCTGTCGGACTGGCCGAGCGTCAGCTCGAGGTGGAGGTCGACCGTCCCGTTCAGGGCCTTCTTCCCGCCGTCGAACGTGCCGAGCAGGTAGAGCGGCTGGGAGCCGTTCGTGCCGGTGTCGTCGAACACCAGGAGGTTGCCGCCGTTCGGCGACGGGAGGATCCCGATCGAGCCGACGTTCGAGCTGGCGACGAACTGGCCGACCTCGGGGAGGACGCCGGGGGTGTCGAAGGTCCCGTGGAAGAGGACCGTCGTCCGGAGCTGGCCGGAGATCGCGACGCCGGCGAGACCGGCGACCAGGACGAGGGCGGCGATCGGGCCGATCGACGACTGTTGTGCGCGCAGCTTCATGACGAGTCCTCGAAGCTCTTCACCGATCGGACCGGCACGGTGACCGGTGCGTGCCGGCGCCTCCGAACCCCGAACGGGGACCAGTGTATCTCAATCCTATCGGCGCGGGCGGGAAGAATCTTGCGCCCCGGAGCCCCCCTTCACTCCCCTCGCGCCGCGCGCCGACACCCCCGGGACGCGCCCCGTCGATCGCTCGATCCCCAGGCGGTCGAGGATCTTGTAGAGACCGCGCTCCGAGACCCCGAGTCGGCGCGCGGCCTCGGCCTTGTTCCCCCGGACCTGCTCCAGCGTCGCGACCACCATCTTCCGCTCGACCCGCTCGAGCCGCTCCTTCAGGGTCTCGCCGACGCCGTTCGCCGCGGCCGCCCCCTCGCGGATCGACGTCGGCAGGTCGTCCAGCTCGACCACCGGCCGGCCCGTCTCGATCACCAGGAGCCGCTTGACCTCGTTCTGCAGCTCGCGGACGTTTCCCGGCCACGGGTACGCCTCGAGCGCCTCGAGCGCCGCCCGGGAGAACCGCTTCACCGACGACAGCCCGCCCCGCTCGAGCTCGGCCGCGAAGTGCCGCAGGAGGAGCGGCACGTCGCCGACCCGTTCGCGGACCGGGGGGAGCGTCACCGGCGCCACGTTCAGGCGGTAGTACAGGTCCTCGCGGAACCCGCCCTCCGCGATCAGCCGCCGGAGGTCGCGGTGCGTCGCCGAGATGATCCGGACGTCGACCCGGACCTTCTCCTTCCCGCCGAGCCGGTAGAACTCGCCGTACTGCACCACGCGCAGGAGGCGCTTCTGCACCTCCAGGCTCATGTCCCCGATCTCGTCGAGGAAGAGCGTCCCGCGGTGCGCGATCTCGAACAGCCCCTTCCGGTCGCGGTCGGCGCCGGTGAACGCGCCCTTCACCGAACCGAACAGCTCCGCCTCGATGAGCGGCTCCGCCATCGCGGCGCAGTTCACCGACACGAAGTTCCGATCCGAGCGGGGGCCGTTGTAGTGCACCGCGCGCGCGACGAGCTCCTTCCCCGTGCCGCTCTCCCCCTGGATCAGCACCGGGAAGTCGGTGTCGGTGACCCGATCGAGGAGACGCAGCACCTCCTCCATCCGCTCGCTCTGCGTGACGATGTTCGCGTAGTCGTATCGCCGTCCGGCCGCGCGCCGCTCCGCCTCCAGCGAGTCCTTCGTCTGGTCGAGCTCCTCGGCCTGCTCGGCGACCGTCTTCATCAGCGCCGCGTTCAACCGCTCGATCTCCTGCTTCGCCGACTCGAGCGCGGCGGTCCGCTCGACGTTCTCCTGGTACAGGCGCGCCCGCTCGAGCGCCATCCCGGCCGCGGACGCGAAGTCGGCGAGGACCTCGAGGTCGTCGTCGTCGAACCGGTCGACGACGTCCGGGTGGTCGAGGTAGATGCTGCCGATCACCTGGTTCCGCGCGCGGAGGGGGACGCACAGGATCGACGTCACGCGCAGCTCGGCGATCGACGCGATCGAGCGGAGCCCCGGGTCGTGCAGCGCGTCCGAGGCGCGGATCGGGTCGCCGCTCATCGCGACCTGCCGCGCGACGGAGTGGCTGAACTGGAACTCCGGGTGCTGGATGTCCTGCTCCGCGAAGTTGCGGGCCACGCGCACGTCGATCTGCGAGCCGCGCACGAGGATGAGGAAGCCGCGGCGCGCTCCGCAGAGGTCGATCGATTCGTCGAGGACGAGGTTCAGCAGGCGGGACGGTTCGAGCTCCGCCTGGATCGCCTTGTTCACCTCGTGGAGGCGCTGGATCGACTCGAGGTGCCGCGCGATCCCGGTCGAAGCGCTGCGGTCCGCGCCGTCCCGGTCGAGCGCGCCGAGCTCGCGCTCGAGGGCGTCGAGCCGCCAGTGCGGCGGCGCCATGCCGAGCCCCTCGTACAACGCCCGCGCGTCCTCCAGGTCGCTCCGGGCGCGGGAGAGCGCGGCGGCGATCCGGATCGTGCCCGATCGCGTCACCTCCTCCGACTGTCGCCGGGCCCA
>JAUIEL010000660.1 GCA_030428825.1 bacterium | reverse complement strand
CTGCGGTCATCGCCGAGGTGAACGGCACCGAGCGCGACCTCACCCACGAACTCGCCGACGGCGGCTTCGTGATCGGCGGCTCCGACGCGATCAACGGGCGGGCGCGCGTCGATCGGCTCGACGCGAACGGCAACCTCCTCTGGACGAAGGTCTACACCGACGTCGCGGGCGGCACGCTGAACCTCGAGACGCTGATCCCGAACGGAGAGGGCGGGTTCGTCTTCGCCGGCCGGGTCACGCGGGGGAGCCAGAAGTTCCCGATCGTGGTCGACCTCGACGACCGGGGCGCGATCGACTCCGCGCTCGAGTACGACCTCGACGGACAGTCGGACGACGCCGGGTTCAGCTCGCTCCGGCTCGACGCGGACGGCGGGTTCGTCGTGGCCGGCTTCGCGCACTGGCAGGACAGCGGCTCGTTCGTCGACCAGACGATCGCCCACAAGAACGCGCTCGTCTGCCGCATCACCCCGGACCGCCGCCTCGACTGGGCGCGCGTCCTCGGCGGCAAGGGCTCGGACGAGGCGCTCGACGTCGACCTCGAGGACGACGGCGCGATGGTGATCTGCGGCCACGTGTCGGGCGAGGAGAGCGACGGCTGGGTCGCGCGGCTCGACGCCGACGGCCTCCTCGACTGGTCGGGGGTGTACGCCGGCGACGCCGGGTCGGGGAACGACGAGCTGACGTCGGTCTCCCTGCTCGACGAGGGGGGCGCGCTGGTGACCGGCACGACGAACCTCGGCGCCCACCAGGAGGCGTGCGCGATGATGGTGAGCGCGGCGGGGATGCCGGTCTGGTTCAAGAGCGTGCGCGGCGCCGACGCCGACGCGCTGGTCGATGTCGCCGCGCTGGGGGACGGGATGGTCGCCTGCGGAACGACGAAGTCGACCGGCCCGAACGGCGCGGGTTCGACCGGCGACCTCTGGTGCGTCCGGACGAGCGTCGACGGCATGCTCGACTTCACGGCGGCGAGCGGGTTCGACGTCGTGAACGACTCCGTCGAGTGGGCGACGACGAAGAAGATCGTCCAGTTCGCGTTCGGAGGGGCGCTCCAGCCGCTGGCGGTCACCGCCGCTTCGGACGGCCTGACCCTCGCGCCGACGACGTCGACGGCGGCGCTCCTGACGGAGTGATCCGACCGTGGGACCGGGTCGGTCGGCGCCGAACGCCGACCGAACGAGCGGGCGCGGGGCCCCCGGCTCCGCGTCCGCTCCCTTTCGTCCCGGCCGTCGGCGCCCGGTCGTCCGCGCGATTCGGCGGAAATCGTGACACGACGGACGTCTCCTCGGCGCATGGACTCCCGGCGGAGGCGCTTCGCCCCGCGGCGCTCGAGGATCCTCTGATCGAGGGAGACCCATGCTCCGACCACCGATCCGCCTCCTGGGACTCCTCGGCGGCGCTCTCCTCGCCGTCCCCCTCGCGCCCGGCGCCGCCGCGCAGGTGAAGGAGGATTGGCGGCGACCGACCTTCGCCCGACGGCTCGCCCTCGACTCCCGGAACAACGTCCTCGCGGACGGATTCAACCCCGGCTCCGACTTCGTCGCCGACAAGTTCGGCGCCGACGGCACGCCGCTCTGGAGCACGGCGTTCGGGCACCCCACCATCAACGAGCACGTGAACTGGCTGGCGGTCGATTCGAAGGACGCCGTGATCCTGACCGGGCACATGGCCGGGGGGACCGGCGGTCTGCTGACGGTCAAGTTCGGCCCCGGCGGCGCCGTGCTCTGGTCGGACGTCCGGAACGTCGGTTCGGGGGAGGCGTACCGCGTGGAGGTGGACGCCGCGGACAACGTCTACGTCGCCGGCGTGACGTTCGATCCCCACGACAACCTCGACTTCTACACCGTCAAGTACGCGCCCGACGGCACCCTGCTGTGGACCCGCCAGAAGACGTTCGGGCCGGGGTCGGTCGACGTGCCGCGCGCGCTCGCGGTGAGCCCGGCCGGTCGGGTCGCGGTCACCGGGAACGTCGGCTCGAACGACTTCGGGACCGTGGTCTACGACGCGGCCGGCAACGAGCTGTCGTCCGCGGTGTACCTCACGGGCAAGAGCGGCCCGCGGGACGTGCTCCTCGCGCCGGACGACACGGTCTACGTGTGCGGCATGAGCAACGACAGCCTCGGCGTGGTCGTGCGCTACGACGCGAACGGCAACCAGATGTGGGACGCGAAGATCGGCGGGCCGGGGATCTGGTGGGCGCGGTTCAACAAGCTGGCCCTCGACACGGCGGGGAACGTGATCGCCGCCGGCTACGGAAACGCGCCCGCGAGCTCCTTCATGGACTGGCTGGTCGCGAAGGTCGATCCCCAGGGGAACCCGCTCTGGACCCGGACCCACGGCAACTACGAGACCTGGGACGAGTGGGTCCTCGCCGTGTCGACCGGTCCCGCGGACGAGGTGGTCGTGGCCGGCGCCGCCGGGGTCCCGAGCTGCAGCCCGGGCAACATCGGCATCGGCACCGCCGTCATCCGGTACGACGCGAACGGCGCGATCGACTGGATCCACGAGGCGCCCTGTTCCGCGGGCGCGCCGAACACGATCCTGCTCGACTCGACCGGCGAGGTCGTCCTCGACACCGGCCCCGGCGAGATCATCCGGCTCGTGCAGGAGGAATGGCGGACGCTGGGGGGCGCCCTCGACGGCACTCCCGGGACGCCGTCGCTGGACGTCCAGGGCTACCTGGAGCCCGGCCAGACCGTCGGCCTCACGCTCGGCAACGCGCTCCCTTCGAGCCACGGCTGGCACGTCGTCGGCGCCTCCCGCTGGGACCTGCCGATCTCCGGAGGGACCCTGATCCCGGCCATGGATCTGCTGGTTCCGTTCCAGCTGGACGCGGCGGGGCAGGGGAGCGTGTCCGCGTCGCTGCCGCCGACGATCGCGGGGCCGTTCTCCCTGTACGTCCAGTCGTGGATCGTCGATCCGGGCGCGGCCTTCGGGCTGGCGGCGAGCAACGCGGTGACCAAGTCGGTGCACTAGCGGTCCACCCCCTGTCGGAGGAGCACGGTCCGGGCGCGGTCGGGCCCGAACCGGCCGCGGTCGAAGAAAAATCGAGGCCCCCTGTCCATCCGCCGTCGCCCCCTCCGTATGAGGGCCCGAGCGGGTGATCGGCCCGCCCTCGTGCCCGTGCCGCGCCGCCCCTCCGGCCCGCGGCCCACTCGGAGACCCCCTCTCGATGACGAAGACGACGCTCTTCCTCCTCCCGCTCGCCGCGGCGTTCGCGGCGGGCCCCGTCGGCGCGGCCGGCGAGCTGTCCGCGGTCACCTCGAAGAACGAACTCTGGACGGTCGACACGCAGAGCGGCCAGGCGACCCTCGTCGGGCCGTTCACGCTCGGTCCGCTCGAACCGTCGATGACGCACATCGCGCGCCACACCGACGGGACGCTCTACGGCGTGTCGACGTCGAAGACCGCCGCGAACGTCTACCGCCTCGACGACGTGACGGGGGCGGCGACGATCGTCCACGGCACGACGCCGGTCTCCGCGATCGGCGCCGCCGTCGACCCGACCGACGGCTCGCTCTGGTTCGCCAACACCGCCGGCTTCGTCTGGTGGCCGACGCTCGTCCGCGTCGACCTCGCCACCAACCTCGAGAGCTACCCGGGGAACATCGCGCCGACCGGCCAGAACTACGTCGGTCTCGCCTTCGACCCGACCGGCCAGCTCTACGGGCTGAACATCTCGCAGAACGCGCTCTGGCGGATCGACAAGCTGAACCCGGCGAACTCCGTCATCGTCGGGACCGGTCTCGCCGGCGCTTCGGCGGCAGCGACGCTGGGCGAGCTCGGCTACAACGTCAAGTCGTTCACGTTCCACGACTCGGCCCGGCGAG
>JAUIEL010000659.1 GCA_030428825.1 bacterium | reverse complement strand
GGGGCTCGCCCTCGCCCGCCGCGCGGTCGAGGCGACCGGTCGCGGCGAGGCGCGGTCGCTCGCGCTCCTCGCGCGCGCGCTCGCCCGCTCCGGGGACCGCGAGGGCGCGCGGCGCGCGATCGACGAGGCGATCGCGCTCGAGCCGGAGCGCGGCGCCTGGCGCGAGTGGAAGGCGGACCTGGAAACGGGGCGCTGAACGGCGCGCCCGGCGTCGCGGAGCATGACCGACCCTCGCCCTCACCGCCGGATCGTCTTCCGCCTGCTCGCGGCGCTCGTCGTCGTGTCGCTGGTCGAGGGCGGTTCGTGGCTACTGCTGCGCGCGCGCTGGGGGACGTTCTCGTTCGTCGAGCGCGCCGACGAGCGCCGGGCGGACCCGACCGGGTCGGGGGTCGACGTCGCGGCGCGCGTGGCGAGGGGCCCCGCCGCGCACCACGAGCTCCACCCGTTCCTCGGGTTCGGGCTCGACGCGACGGACGAGGGCGTGCCGGCGGCCGACCAGCACTTCCGCGCCACCCCGTCGACCCTGAGGAGGCGGTCCCCCGACCGCCTGATCGTCGGCGTGTTCGGAGGCTCGGTCGCCGAGCAGGTCGCGGCGACCGAGGACTCGCCGGGGTCGCGCGCCCTGGTCCGCGCGCTCCGGACCGTCCCCGCGTTCGACGGGCGATCGATCGAGGTCGTCTGCTTCGCGCTCCAGGGGTACAAGCAACCGCAGCACCTCCTCGCGCTGAACTACTACCTCGCGCTCGGCGGCGAGCTCGACGTGGCGATCACGTTCGACGGCTTCAACGAGGTCGCGCTCCATCCGTTCGAGAACGCGCCGCACGGCGTCTCGCCGATCTACCCCCGGAGCTGGTGGGCGCGCGTCGGAGCGTTCACCCCCGAGGTCCGGCGCCTGCGCGCGCGCCTCGACCTCGCTCGGGCGGCCCGTCGGTCGCTCGACGCGACGTTCGCCCGGGCGCCGCTCCGATGGTCTCCGACCGCGACGCTCGTCTGGAGCGCGCTCCGCGACCGCCGCGACGCCGACGTCGCCGCCGCCGAGGCGGACGCGCGCGCGTACCGGCCGGGCGAAGACCTCCCGCCGGTGATCCGCGGACCGCGGACCGTGCCGGAGGACGAGGAGACGGCCGAGCTCGTCGCGATCTGGAGCCGCTGCGCCCGACAGATGGCGGCCCTCTGCCGGGGGAACGGCGTCGCCTACGTCCACGCGATCCAGCCGAACCAGTACGTCGAGGGCTCGAAGCCGATGGGCGACGAGGAGCGCCGCATCGCGATCCGAACCGACCACCCGTACCGGCCGGGCGTCGTCGACGGCTACCCGCGGCTCCTCACCGCCGCGAGCGAGCTCCGCGCCGACGGGATCCCCGTCCTCGATCTGACCCAGGTCTTCGCGACGGTCGAGGAGGCGGTCTACTCCGACAGCTGCTGCCACTTCAACGCGCTCGGCCTCCGCCTCCTCGGCGAGGCCCTCGGCCGGGCGACGGCCGAGACGCTCCGCGACCGCTGACCCCGGCCCGCCGCTTCGCCCTCAGATCCCCGCGTCGACCAGCACCACGTGCGACGGGCTGCTCAGCAAGCCGAACCCGTCCGCGCCGGCGACCAGCGCCTGCTCCTGCAGCACGATCCCCTCCAGCCCGCCGATCGCCGGGACCGGGACCGTGAACTGGATCACCCCGGTCGCGGGAACCGTGCCGAGGCCGGCGAAGAAGAGCGGCGCGCCGGGGACGAGCGTCCCCTTGAACGTCGGCGCGGCGTCGCCGCTCGCGGCCAGCGAGAGGAGGAGGCCGACGAACTCGCCGGGGACGCCGACGAAGGTCGTGGTCCCGGCCTGGCCGACGCGGAGCGGCGAGTCGACGACGTACGAACGGTGGGTGTCGGCGACGACGGTCTGGGCGCCGCCGGCGACGAGGACGTCCGCGCCGTCGACGCCGACCTGCGGACACCCGGCGGGGTCGGTCCCGCCCGCGCCGCCGATCGCCGCGGTGTCGAGCCGCGTCCAGGCGCCGCCGAGGACGAGCCCCGCGCCGCCGCTCGAGCCGGGGAGGCACTGGCCGGCGTCGAGCAGCCCGTCGCCGCCGTCGCCTCCCCGGAACTCGCCGCCGTTCGTCACGAGCGTCCCGGAGACGAAGTCGACCCCCGGCGCGCCGTCGAACGAGGGGTACGTCGAGAACGGACCGCCGAGCGCGTCGCTCCCCGGGCCGCCCTCGGCGCGGCAGTCGTACATCGCGACCGTCGAGTTGACGACGCGGACTCCGGGGGCCGGGTCGGCCTGCCCGCCGATCCCCTGGGTCGGCGTGGCGCCCGGACCGCGGACGTCGACGCGCGTGAGGACGACCCGCTGCGAGGCGTTGACCCAGATCGGCGTCGGCTTCGAGTAGACGCTCGCGACCTGCTCGGTCCGGAAGTCCTCGACGAAGACCGGCCCGGCGCAGTTCTGGATCCAGAGCGACGCGACGAGACCGATCGCGCCGTTCCCCGGATTCTCGTGCCCGTCGATGCCACGGACGGTGACCGTCTTCCCGGCCGGGACGTCCCGGATCGACAGCGACTTCACGTCGGGCCGCTGTCCGCTCGGCCCGGGGTCGCCGATCAGCGTGACCCCCTTCCCGATGATCTGCGCGTGCGAGTAGCTCCCCGGCCGCAGCAGGACGATGTCCCCGTCCTGCACCGCGAACGTCAGCGCGACCGACAGCGTCGTGAAGTCGGTCCCCGGGCCGTTCTGCTGATCGATGACCCAGACCTCCGCCGAGGCGGCGCGGGGGACGGCGAGGGCGAGGAGGGCGGCGAGGACGAGGACGGGACGAGAACGCATGCGGTTCCTCCGGTGCGGTGCGATCGTAACGGTCCGCGGGACGCGACGCTTGAGCCGGCGCCCCGGACCGGTAGAACGGTCCGGGGCGGCCGGACGTGACACGATCCGGCCTCCGAAACGACCGACTCACCCCTTCGTCCCGACCGGAGCGCCGAGATGCCCGACTACACCCCGCACCAGAAGGGGATCATCAAGCGGTACTACGAGAACCGCGACACCCTCGCGCTGCAGAAGCTCGGCGAGACGGTCTCGAACCTCTACCTCGAGACGAACGCGCGGAAGATCGAGCGGGCCTGGAAGTCGATCCGGACCCAGCTCGCCGCGGCCGGCGTGCCGGAGAAGGTCGTGGCCGAGGTCTGCGACGACCAGGACCTCGGCGCCGTCGCCCGGCTCATCGCCGAGCAGAGCTGACCCGACCGCCGAGCGCCGGATCGTCGCTCCCGTCGACCCGGCCGATCCCGTCGGTCCGGAGCCAGCCCCCGTCGCCCCGCGCGTCCTCGACCCGCGCCCACCGGTCGGACGACTCGATCACCCGCACGACCTCGCCCGCGCGGAGACGCCGGGTCGCCGGGACCTCGTCGTGCGGCGAGGAGCGGAGCGGGAGGTCGGGGGCGAGGACGACGGCGTCGTTCGTGGTCGCCCCCCCGTCGGCCGATCTCAGGCCGTGGAGCGTCGCCGCGAGTCCCGCAGCGACCACCAGGGCGCACGCGCCTCGCGCGATCGGTCGACGCAGGACGAACCAACCGACGAGCCCGAAGAGTTGCACGAACCCGGCGAGGAGCGCGCCGCGTCCCGGGTTCCGGTCGAGCCACGCCGCCGCGCGCTCCCGGACCAACGGCGGATCGGGGTCGAGCCCCAGGCGCCGCTCCGCGAGACGGAGGTTGAAGCGCGCCTCCCCGTCCCCCGGGCGCCGGGCGAGGACCCGTCGGTAGTGGAGCGCCGCCTCGGCGTGGTCTCCGGTCCGGAACGCGCAGTTGCCGAGGTTGAAGAGGAGCGGATCCGGGGCGGCCGGCCAGGTCTCGAGC
>JAUIEL010000658.1 GCA_030428825.1 bacterium | reverse complement strand
CACGCGAAGTGCCCCCCCGCCCCGCGCAGCGGTGTCACCAGCCCGCGCAGCGACCAAAGCCCAGCGCAGCGCCACGACCGCCCCGCGCAGCGGCGTCACAGCCCAGCGCAGCGACTCGCTCGCTCCAGGTACCGCCCCCTCAAGTCCCGCGCGATCGCGTGCACCTTCCCTTCCCACAGGACCGTTCCGTCCATCCGCTTGACGCGCTTCACCGGCATCACCTCCTTCAAGCTGCTGGTGATGAACAGTCCGTCGGCCGCGGCGAGATCGTCCGCGTCCAAGGTCGTCTCCACCACCTCGATCCCTGCCTCGGCGGCGAGCTCGAGGACGAAGCCGCGGGTGATGCCGTCGAGGAGGCCGGACTCGAGCGCGGGGGTGAGGAGGCGGCCGTCGCGGACGAGGAAGACGTTCGAGGTGGAGCCTTCGGTCAGGTTCCCCTCGCGGTTCGGCATCAGGCACTCGAAGCAGCCGAGCCGCTTCGCCTCGCGGAGGGCGAGGATGTTGTTCAGGTAGTTGCCGCTCTTGATCTTCGGGTCGAGGGAGCGACGGCCGGTGCGGAGGACGCCGACGACGGCGACGTCGACCCCCTCCTCGAAGCAGGCCGGGTCCTGCCCCTCGAACGGACGGACGATCACCAGGACCGATCCGGCCTCGGCGGTCTGGGCGTCGAGGTTCACGAGCCCCTCCGTCGCGCCGCGGGTGACGACGATCCGGACGTACGACTCGGGGTTCGCCGCGGCGGCGAGCGTCCGGTCGAGCTCGGCGCGGAGCGAGTCGAGCCCGCGCGGGATCGGGAGCCAGAGACCGGCGGCGGAGCGGGAGAGGCGGGCGAGGTGGCGGTCGAGCAGGAACGGACGGCCGCCGTACGTCCGGATCGTCTCGTAGACCGAGTCGCCGAACAGGAAGCCGCGGTCGAAGACGGAGATCGTCGCCTCCTCGGGCGGGAGGAGGCGGCCGTCGATGTTGACGAGGATCGACATCGGTGTCGCTCGGGAGAAACGCGGAGTCTACCGGGGAGTCGGGAGCCGCCCCCCGGCGATTCAGAGCCTCCGGTTACCCCCCGTCGAGAGTGGGATAGAATGCCACCGTTCTCGTTCGGTCGAACGAGCCGCCCCCCGCACGGCGGCTCGTTTCGTTTTTTCCGAACCCCTTGGAGCCCAACCGTTTCGGCAACACAGGAGCCTCGACGCCATGGTCACGCGCCCCGACCACCGCTCTCCCGACGTCACCCTCAGGGATCTCGTCTCCACCCTCGTCACCTCCGCCTCCGCCACCGAGCAGCGCGAGCGCCTCGGGAAGATGCTCCCGCGGCTCGGCTCGCTCGCGGTCGACGGCCTGACCGAGCCCGGCGCGCGCGCGCTCGCGCGGACGCAGCTCTCGGAGGCGTTCCTGGTCGCCCTCGGCCCGGACGCCGCCCAGAAGTCGCTGGAGCAGGCGATCGATGAGACCGACGCGATCGGGGACGTCGAGGGGCGCGCGAGCACGCTCGTCGAGGCGGCGCACGGCGCGGCCGCCCTCGGCTCGTTCGGGACCGACCTCCTGGCGCGCATCGAGACGCACGCCGCCTCGCTCGACCCGTCCCGCGCGCGCGCCCGCCTGTTCGCGACGCTCTCCGTCGCCTACGGGAAGGCGCGCGACGCGAACAAGGCCCAGAAGCTGGCGATCCGCGCCATGAACTCGGCCGAGAAGATCGAGGCGCTCGTGCCGCGCGTCGAGGCGCTGGTGACGGTCGCCGTCGCCCTCCACGCGTCGCACGCCTCCCGGGCGGACGCCCGCGAGGCGCTCGACCGGGCCCTCGAGGTCGCGCGCGGCCTGACGAACGAGGACGACCGCGGGCGGGCGCTCCTCTCCGTGGCCGCCGCGTTCGGCCGGCTCGGACTGGCGGAGGAGGGGCTCGGCGCCCTCGGCGCGGCGCTCGGCGAGGCTCCGGCGGCCGAGGAGGCCGTGGAGGAGCTCGAGCCGGTCGACGAGATCGAGGAGCTCGAGGCGGTCGCGGAGGCCGAGGAGCCGGCCGAGATCGACGCGGTCGAGGAGGTCGTCGCCGAGGAGGAGGCCGCTCCCGCTCCGGAGGCGGCGCCCGCCCCGGCGAAGGCGTCCGAGCCGGAGATCGAGAAGGCCGCCGTCCCCGAGGGGTACGTCGATCCGGTCGCCGGCGTGAAGTTCCCGGAGCGCACGCGCCGTCGCCGCCGCTGAGCCGTCGCACGTCTCGCGTGCGCGCCGAACGGCGCGTCGGGGCCCCGCGCCCCGACGCGCCGTTCTCGCGTCTCGGCTGATAGACTGTCTCGATGGCGGGGAACGGAATCGACTTTCGGAGCGAGCGCTACGCGTCGGAGTTCTTCGACCCGCGCGTGGGATTCGAGCGGCGGACGAGCGACATCGAGGTCCGGATCGATCCGTTGACCGGACGGACGGCGCGGCTCTACCCGCCGCGCGGCCTCCTCGACCTCACGGCCGCCGAAGAGGCGACGCCTCCGCCCGCCCCCGCCGTCCCCTGCTTCTTCTGCGCCCCGCTCGTCTTCGAGATGACCCCGAGATCGCCGCTCCTGGCGAAGGGGCGGCACGCCGTCGGGGAGGCGTTCCTCTTCCCGAACCTCTTCCCGTACACCCTCGAGTCGGCGGTCTGCGTCTTCACGACGTCGCACGACCTCGACCTGCTCGCGTACGACGACCGCCGGATCGCCGACGCGCTCCGGGCCTGCCGCGACTTCCTCCACCTCGCGGTCCGCGCGCACCCCCCCGGTCTCCACACGACGATCCTGAGCAACCTCCGCCGTTCGGCCGGGTCGAGCATCGCCCATCCGCACGTCCAGGCGCTCGCCGACCCGTCGCCGCTCGACGCCACGCGGAGGACCGCCGACGGCGTCGCGGCGTACGCGGCGAGGACCGGACGCCGCTTCCACGAGGACCTCGTCGCCGCCGAGTTCGAGGCGGCCCGCGGGATCGCCCGTCTCCGGACGTTCGACTGGATCGCCCCGTTCTGCCCCCTCGGCCCGTACCACGTCGAGGCGGTCGGACGCGAGCCGCGCGCCCTGGAGGAGCTGGCCGACCACGAGATCGAGGACCTCGCGGACGGCCTGGTGCGGGTGTTCCGCGGGTATCGCCGGGTCGGGGTCACGGCGCTGAACCTCCTGTTCGAGGCGGGGGCGTCCCACACCTCCGACGACCGCCGGTTCCCTCCGGTCCTCCGGGTCGTCGCCCGGCCGCACGAGAGCGGCTCGTACCGCAGCGACCGGACGGCGCTGGAGGTGCTCGGCCACGAGCCGGGGCTCGACACGCGGCCCGAGGAGGTCGCGGAGTCGCTGCGTCCGGAGTTCGCCGACATCTGACGGCCCCGGCCGTCTCTCCCGCACGTCGCCGTCCCGGGCATCGAGGCGGGGCGAGTTTGTTATCCTGTGACGTCCGCCCGCCCCCGTCGGAGTCCGTCCGTTGATTCGCACCGCCAACGTCACCGATTACGAGAACCTCCCTCCGCGCGAGGAGGCGTACCGCGTGCTCGTCATGCGCAAGTGGCCGCGGGGCGTCCCGAAGGACGAGATCGACCACTGGATGAAGGACCTCGGCGCCTCACCGGACCTCCTGAAGGAGTACAAGAAGGGGAAGGTGACGGCCGCCGGACTCCACAGCCGGTACATGGCCGAGGTCTCCGAGCCCGGACGGCGAGAGCTCGTCCTCGGCCTGCAGCAGCGCATGATGAACATGAACGGGAAGGACCTCCTCCTCCTCTGCGACGGGGAGTCGGAGGACGGCTGCGTGCGGAACGCGCTGAAGGACATCCTCGAGACGACCTGACGCGGCGCCCCGGCCTCGGCACGCCATCCTGACGCGGCCTTTGGTGCGTCGTTCTGGCGC
>JAUIEL010000657.1 GCA_030428825.1 bacterium | reverse complement strand
CGCGCGCGTTCAGACGCCAGTAGTGAGCGATCACCTCGCTGACCGGGAAGCCGTCGCGGGCGTAGCGGATCGCCGGCGCGAGGAGGTCCCGCATCGGCAGCGCGCCGAACGCCTCGTGCAGGGTGAACCACCCGTCGACGCAACCGGGGACGGTGACCGGCAGGGGGCCGCGGGGCGGGATCTTCTCGATCCCCTGCGCCTTCAACCACGCGAGGGTCATCCCGCGCGGCGAGCGGCCGCTGCCGTTCAGGCCGCGCAACGTCCCGGTCCCGGCGTCCCAGACGATCGCGAACAGGTCGCCGCCGAGGCCGCACCCCGTCGGCTCGGTCAGCGCGAGCACCGCGTTCGCGGCGATCGCGGCGTCGACCGCGCTCCCGCCGGCCTTCAGCACGTCGAGCGCGACGACCGTGGCGAGCGGCTGGCTCGTCGCGGCCATCCCGTTCGGCGCGATCACCTCCGAGCGCGTGGCGAACGCCTTCCCGGTGATCCGGTCGGCGCCGAGCGTGAGCGACGGGACGAGGGCGACGAGCAGCAGCGCGACGAGCACGATCTTCATGGCGGGGACTCCGGACGCGGCGCCGCCATCGTAGGGCGTCCCCGCCGGTCCGTCCCGGATCGCCCGGGGTCGGTCCTTCCCTGAGCGCGGCCGCGTCGGTTGAATCGGACCTCATGCGATCGAGATGGCGAAGGATCCGCGCGAACTTCCGCTTCCTGCGGAAGCCGACGCTCGAGTTCCTCCCGATCCTCGCGGGGATGACCGCGCTGGTGATCTGGGGCGGGTACGCCTTCTGGCGCCTCTACCCGGAGGAGGTCCACTCGTTCGCGGAGGGGCTCTACCTGACGTACTGCCTCATCTTCATGGAGCACCTGGTCGACTTCCCCGACCACTGGCTCCTCCGGGTCTTCTTCGTCGTGCTCCCGCCGCTCGGACTGGCGGTGATCCTCGACGGGATCGTCCGGTTCTCCTACCACATCCTCCGGCGCGACGAGACGAGCGCGGAGTGGGTCCATGCCATGTCGCACACCATGAAGAACCACGTCGTGCTGTTCGGGCTCGGCAAGCTCGGGCTGCGCGTGCTCCAGGAGCTGGTGAAGCTGAAGGAGCTGGTCGTGGTCGTGGAGCGGGACGACCATTCGCCGAACATCGCGTACGCGCGTCAGCACGGCGTGCCGGTCCGGATCGCGACCGGGCGCGAGGCGGGGCTTCTCGACGAGCTGAACGTCCAGAAGGCGAAGTCGCTGATCATGGCGACGGACGACGACCTCATCAATCTCGAGGTCGCGATCGACGCGCGCAAGCTGAAGCCCGAGCTGCGGGTCGTGATGCGGATGTTCGACCAGGAGCTCGCGGCGAAGGTGAAGGAGTCGTTCGGGCTGCACCTCGCCTTCTCGACGTCCGAGCTCGCGGCGCCGCTCTTCGCGTCGGCGTCGTCCGACGCGACGATCCTGAACTCGTTCTACGTCGGGGAGCAGCTCATGATCGTGTCGCGCCTGAACGTGAGCGCCGACGGCGACCTCGCGGGACGCTCGGTCGCCGACCTCCGGCGCGAGTACCAGACCGTCGTCCTCGACATCAAGCGGGAGGAGGGGTCGCGCTTCTTCCCGGAGGTCGACGAGGTCGTGCGGGCGGGCGATCGATTGACGGTGCAGTGCGGCCCCGAGCGGCTGCGGCGGGTCCAGGAGGCGAACGGCATGTCGCCCGACGAACGATGAGCGACGGACCGTCTCCGGCCGGCGCGCGGCCGCTCGAACCGGACCGCGAGACGGTCGCGCGGTGGCTCGAAGCGGCGAAGGTGCTCGTCCTCGATCACCTCGACGGTCTGGAGACGGCGCCGGCCGGCGGCGTCGAGGGGGCGCTCGACCGCCTCGACGAGCTGGTCGAGCCGCTCCCCGAGGACGGGGCCGAGCTGACCGGGCTCCTCGAACGCGTCGTCCGCGACTGGGTCCCCGCGTCGTTCAACACGGCGGGTCCGGGGTACCTCGCCTACATCCCCGGCGGCGGGATCGTCCCGTCCGCGATCGCCGACCTCGTGGCGGACGTCACGAACCGGTACGTCGGCGTCTTCGCCGCCGCGCCGCTCCTCGCGCGCCTCGAGATGACGGCGATCCGCTGGCTCGGCGACCTGTTCGACCAGCCGCCCGGGATGCGGGGCGTCCTGACGAGCGGCGGTTCGATCGCGAACCTGATCGCGCTCGTCTGCGCCCGGCACGACCGGCTCGGCGAGCGGTTCGACGACGGGGTCGTGTACGTCTCCGGCCAGGTCCACCATTCGGTCGAGAAGGCGGCGACGTTCGTCGGGTTCCCGCGGGCGCGCGTGCGGCGGGTCGAGACGGACGCGTCCCTCCGGCTCGACCCGGAGCGGCTGCGCGCCGCGATCGCCGCCGACCGGCGGGCCGGGCTCCGTCCGGCGATCGTCGTCGCGTCGGCCGGCACGACGAACACGGGGACGGTCGACGACCACGTCGCGCTCGCGGACGTGGCGCGCGACGAGGGGGTGTGGCTGCACTCCGACGCCGCGTACGGCGGCGCGTTCGCGATGACCGATCGGGGCCGTCGGGCGCTCGCGGGGATCGAGCGGTCCGACTCGATCACGGTCGATCCGCACAAGGGGCTGTTCCTCCCGTACGGCACCGGCTGCCTGCTGGTGCGGGACGGGGAGAAGCTCGCCGCGCCGCACCGGAGCGAGGCCGGATACCTCCCGCCGATGCAGGACCCGGAGATCGCGCAGGACTTCTGCGAGACGTCCCCCGAGCTGTCGCGCGAGTTCCGGGGCCTGCGGCTCTGGCTGCCGCTGAAGACGTTCGGGGCGAGGGCGTTCCGCGCCGCGCTCGACGAGAAGCTCGACCTCGCGGCCCGCGCGGCGGAGACGCTCGCGGCCGAGCCGACGCTGCACCTCGTCCAGGCGCCGCACCTCTCGCTCGTCGCGTTCCGCTGGGACGACGGCCGGGGGCGCTCGCCCGACGAGCTCGACGAACGGAACCGGGAGCTCCTCCGCCGGGTCCTCGCCCACGGGGAGGTCTGGCTCTCCGGCGCGTGGGTCGAGGGGCGGTTCACGCAGCGGATCTGCGTCCTGTCGTTCCGCACGCACGCCGAGCACGTCGACCGGGCGGTGGCGCGCTACGTCGAGGAGGCGCGGGCGCTCGGCGACGGCGGACGGTCCGTGACGACGGCGGACGGTTCGTGACGCTGGCGGACGACGCGCGGCGTCAGGGGCGGAGGCCGACCAGCAGGATCTCCTCTCCCGATCCGGGGTCGCGCGCGTGCGCGAGCGCCGCGGCGAGCTGGTCGGGATGCCAGCGGAGCCGCGCGACGAGCCGCTGACGGGGCGTCTCGTCGCACGATCCCGACGCCTCGAGCCGCCGGCTCGTCCGGGCCATCCCCGCGGCGCCGCGGACGGTCGTGCGGACGGTCGCCTCCGGGAAGCCGACCTCCCGGGCGAGGGAGAGGAGGCCGCGTGGCGTGAAGAGCGTGAGGTGGCGCGGCGGCTCGAGCCCGCGCCAGTGGCGGCCGTAGCGGCGGTGTCCGCGGCTCTCGGCGTTCGGGGTCGCGACGACGAGGCGGCCGCCCGGGCGGACGATCCGGCGGCACTCGCGCAGCAGCGCGCGCGGGTCCGGCACGTGCTCGATCACGTGCATGACGAGGACGAGGTCGAACGACGCGTCGGGGAACGCCGCCGCCGCGAGGTCTCCCTCCCGGGCGTCGAGTCCTCGCTCGCGCGCGGCGCGGACGGCGCCGGGGTCGGTCTCCACGCCGGTCGTCTCCCAGCCGAGGGCGGCCAGCTCGTCGAGCATCCGTCCGCCGCCGCAGCCGACCTCGAGCAGGCGTCCGCCGTCCGGGACGGGGAGGCAGGCGGA
>JAUIEL010000656.1 GCA_030428825.1 bacterium | reverse complement strand
AAGAACTGGTACGCGACGTAGGTCGACCCGATCAGGACGAGGAGGTACCCCGAACCGATGTCCGCCGCGAGCCGCTCCCACGCGGCGAGCTTGTACAGCCCGCCCCAAGAGAACCCGTCGACCTTCGTGGCGACGGTGAAGAACTTGAACCACGACCAGCCGGCCGGGAGGAGCATCAGCAGCACCGCGCCGAGCGCGACGCGCCGCTCGGCGATCGCCGTCCGCATCTGCATGAACAGCAGCACGCCGAGCAGGAGGAAGAGCGCGCCGGTGAACGTCTCGTACCCCGGGCAGGCCGGGAGGACGAGCTCGGGCTCGGCGGCCGCCTCGGCCATCGCCGCGTCCGCGTCCTTCACCGCCTCGCCGGTCCCGAGCTTCGCCGCGAGCTCGGCGCGGAGCTCCTTGATCGACTTGCCGGACCCCTCCTGCGCCGCCAGCATCTCCTCGGCGTCGCCGTACATCGAGCTGACGATCGCGGTCCCGAACGGCAGGATCGACCCGACGGCGACGATGATGCCGCCCCACATGAACTTGAAGAGCTGCGGGAACGCCTTCGACGGCGGGCGCGGCGGCGGCGGCGGGGCGCCGAGCGGCATGCCCGGCGGCGGCGGCTCCGGCGCGACGGGGGAGTCGACCTCCTCGAGTTCGGGCTGATCCTGGTTCTCGGCCATGGGTTCCTCCAATTCGGGTCCGGATGACGAAGGCGCTCAGAGGAGAGTCGCCAGCTTCTCCTCGATGTCGAGGCGCTTCAGGTCGTCGAACAGCCGGTCGAGGTCGCCGTCGACCACCCGTTCGAGGTTGTAGTTCTCCTTCAGGCGATGGTCGGTCACGCGGTTCTGCGGGAAGTTGTAGGTCCGGATGCGTTCGCTCCGGTCCCCGCTCCCGACCATCGACCGCCGCGCCGCGTCCCGCTCGGACTGGCGCTTCCGCTCCTCGACCTCGAACAGCCGGGCGCGGAGGACGCGCATCGCCTTGGCGCGGTTCTTGTGCTGGGACGACTCGTCCTGGCAGCTCACCACGATCCCCGTCGGCTCGTGCGTGAGCCGGACGGCGGACGAGGTCTTGTTGACGTTCTGCCCGCCGGGGCCGCCGGCGCGGAACGTGTCCATCTTGATGTCCTCGTCCTTCAGGTCGACCTCGACCTCCTCCACCTCCGGGAGGACGGCCACGGTCGCCAGCGACGTGTGGATGCGGCCCTGCGTCTCGGTCTCGGGGACGCGCTGCACCCGGTGCCCGCCGCTCTCGTACTTCAGCCGGTCGTACGCCCCCTCGCCCTGGATCGAGAAGACGACCTCCTTGATCCCCTTCCCCGACTCGCTCATCGCCAGCACCTCGACCTTGAAGCGACGTCGCTCGGCGTACCGGCCGTACATCCGGAAGAGGTCCGCGGCGAACAGGGCCGCCTCCTCCCCGCCGACGCCGCCGCGGATCTCCACGATGACGTCCTTCGCCGCGTTCGGGTCGTCGTCGACGAGCAGCCGCTGGAGCTCCGACTCGAGCGTCTCCTCGCGCGCTCCGAGAGACTCGAGCTCGGCGCGCGCGAGCTCGGCGAGCTCGCCGTCGTCGCCGTCCGCCATCGCCGCCGCCTCGTCCTTCTGGGACCGCACCGACTCGAGCTCGCGGTACGCCTCGACGGTCTTCGACAGACGACCCCGCTCGCGCAGGAGCGGCCGCGAGCGGTGCGGGTCCGTGACGACCTCCGGATCCTCGAGGAGCCGTTCGATCTCGTCGTACCGGTCCGAGATCTGTCGGAGCTTGTCGAGCATGCGAGGAGGTCGGCGACGGCCGCCGGCTCACTTGCCGGACTTGATCTGCCCGTACTTCCGGCGGAACTTCTCGACGCGGCCCGCCGTGTCGACGAACTTCTGCTTGCCGGTGTAGAACGGATGGCAGGCGGAGCAGATCTCGACGCGCAGCTCGCCCACGGTCGAGCGGGTGACGAACGTGTTGCCGCAGCCGCAGGTGACGTTGCAGGTCACGTAGTCGGGATGGATTCCGGTCTTCATGTTCTCGCACTCCTCGGGGGAGCGGACGGGGGGCGGAGGTCGAGGCGGGCGCCAACGCGGGCGGACCCCGTCGGTTCGGTCGAATCTCCGGCCCGGGCGCAAAACGAGGGAGTCTACCGTCGGGGGGGCAGGGCCACAACCGGCTTCCTCCCCCGCGCGATCGGCTCGTCCCGTCAGGCCCCCCGGGGGGGGATCCGGGGGATGTTCGGCAGGAGGACCCGGTCCGGCGCGGCCGGCCATTCGAGCACCTCCGGCGGCAGGTCGACCGTCTCCCCGGCGTCGAGGCCGTGGCGGTCGAGCCAGCCGGCCGGCAGTTCGAGCGCCATCCGGCTGGCGCCGAGCGACGGGTAGCCCGGCGACTCCCGCCCCGGCTCCATCCCCCGGTGGACGTTCACGACCCGCACCTCGTCGCCGAGTTCGGTGAGGAAGGCGATGTCGAGCCCGATCCGCGTGTTCCGCATCCAGAAGCTGAGGGGCCGCCGGTCCGGGTAGAGGAAGAGCATCCCCCACTCGTCCGGCATCTCCTCGACGAACATCATCCCGTACCGCCGGTGCGCGGGGGTCGCCGCGATCTCGAGGGTCAGGTCGACGCCGGCGATCCGGCAGGCGACCCGCGGGAAGTCCGGGCGCGGCCACTCGGCGGGGTACGTCCCCTTCAGGGGCGGCGCCGCGGCGGGCGGGCCGTCGGCGTTCCCCTTCGAGCAGGCGGCGGCGAGCAGGACGAGGACGAGCCCGAGCCCGCCCGCGACCAGCAGGCCGAGGCGGAGCCCGGCGGCCGAGTCGTCGAGCGCGCCGCTCATCGCGCCCCCCCGGCCGGCGCCGCCGCGAGGTCTCGCAGGAGCGCCGCGAACCGGGCGGGCGGGAAGCCGACGACGTTCTCGTAGTCGCCCTCGAGCCGCGCCACGAATCGATCCGCCTTCTCCTGGATCGCGTACGCGCCCGCCTTCCCCTCCGACTCGCCGCTCGCGACGTACGCCGCGATCTCCGCCGCGCTCATCGGGCGCATCGTCACCCGCGTCTCCTCGTGGCCGACGACCGTCCGGCCGTCGGCGTGGACGAGCGCCACCCCGGTCAGGACGCGGTGCGTGGTCCCCGAGAGGGCGCGGAGGATCCGACGCGCGTCCTCGTCGTCCTCCGGCTTGCCGTGGAGGACGTCCCCCTCGCCGACCACGAGGGTGTCGGCGCCGATCACCGTTCCCCCGTCCACGGCGTCCCGGACGGCGACCGCCTTCCGCAGGGCGAGAGCCTCGGCGATCCCCGCCGGCGGCAGCCCCTCGGGCGGGGTCTCGTCGACGTCGGCGGGCCGGATCTCGAACACGTACCCGTGGCGGGTCAGGATGTCGCGTCGACGCGGCGAGGCCGACGCGAGCCAGAGCGGAGAGAGCGCGTCGGGGACGGGCGGGCTCACGGCTCCCAGCGGTGGATGTAGTACTGGAAGCGGTACCAGTCCTCCTGCGGGACGAGCTTCTCGAGCAGCTTCTTCGCGACGTTCGCGCTCGAGGTCTTCCGCACCCACCCGACCTTCGTCACCTGCTTCAGCGCCTCCGGCGAGACGACGATCCCCTGCGGGTCCATCGAGATCTCGTCGAAGTGCTGCAGCAGCACGTACGTGATGTGCGGCGGCAGCGGGTCGAGCGAGAGCATGATCTTCTCCCGCTGCGGCCCCTCGAAGATCTTGACGAACTCGAGGTCCTTCTTGTGGAAGTCGTAGAACAGCCGCAACCCATCCTGGGCGTAGTCGAGGACCTCATCGATCGATGGCAGCCCCTCCTCGCCGTTGAGCAGCCGGTCGCATTCGGCGCGGCTGAGGTTCTTGTCGACACCTCCCGGCACCGAGCTGATGCCGTGCATCCGCCTGCCGAAGACCGTCTTGATG
>JAUIEL010000655.1 GCA_030428825.1 bacterium | reverse complement strand
TCGGGCTCGACCGGATCCCGTACGCGCTGTTCGCCTCCGAGGCGTCGTGGCTCGCGCGGCGCGACCTCCCGTTCGGCGTCTCCCTCCTCGTGCTCGCCGCTCCCGGAGCGCGCGCGTGAGGGGCGCGCTGCCGGCGGCGATCGTCGTCCACCTCCTCCTCTCCGCGGGGTACGTCGCCGCGATCCCGCTGTTCGAGGCGCCGGACGAACCGGACCACTTCCGGTACGCGCAGGTCGTCGCGACGTCGGACGGCCTCCCGGTCCATCGCGGTCACGCCGAGCGGCTCGGACGTCACTTCCTCGACGAGTGCGGACTGGCGCACCACCCGCCCCTCTACTACGGCCTGCTCGCCGCCGCGCTCGCGGCGCTCGACGCCGAAGACCTCGTCGTCTCCCTGCCGCTCACGAACGATCGCGCGCCGGAGGATCGTCGGCGGAGCTGGCGCTTCGGGCACGGCTACGACGAGCTGCCGCCCTGGTCGGCGGAGGTGATCGACCTTCGCCTGCTCCGCGGCCTCTCGGTGGCGCTCGGGGCGATCACGCTGCTGCTGATCCACCGGCTCGGCCGGACGCTCCTCCCCGACCGCCCCGCCGTCGCCGACCTCGCGGTGCTGCTCGCCGCCACCCTCCCCGCGTGGTCGTACGCGCACGGCGTGCTCGACAACGGGAACCTCGCCACGACGCTCGTCCACCTCGCCCTCCTCCTCGGCGCGGGGGGGCTCGTCGGCGGCGCCGTCCGGTGGCCCCGCGCGCTCGCTCTCGCCGCCGTGACCGCCGCGGCGCTGTTGTCGAAGCTGACCGCGCTCGGCCTCGCCCTCCCGCTCGGCTTCCTGGTCGCGGCGTCGGCGGTCCGCCCCCTCCGGCGCGGGTCGACGCTCGTCCGCGCGGGGGTCGCGCTCGCGATCGTCGGGGCGGCGACCGGCTGGTTCTTCCTTCGGAACGCCGAGCTGTACGGCGACCCGCTCGGCGCACAGGCGCACGCCGAGGTGTTCCACCGCAGCCTCGTGCCGGAAGATCGACGCCTCGACTGGCTGACCTCGGGGCTCCCCGCGGGGCTCCTCCGCTCCGCCACCCGGCCGAACCTCCTCCCTGACCCGGTCCCGGCCGCCTCGGGCGTCGCCCTCGCGCTGGTCGCGCTCGCGGGGCTCGGCGGCCTGGTCGGGCTCGTCGGCGCCGGACGCCGGGAGCGGGCCGCACGGACGCCGGCGTCGCACCGGGCCTACCTCGCCCTCGCGGCCGCCGGCACGCTCGCGATCTTCCTGAAGTTCAACCTCCAGTTCGCCCAGCCGCAGGCCCGCTACCTCCTCCCCGCCGCCGGTCCGTTCGCGCTCCTCCTCGCCTCCGGGCTGACGCGGCTCGGCCTCCTCCTCCCGGCGCGCGCCCGACGCCCGGCGGGCGTCCTGTTCGGCGGCGCGCTCGCGGCGCTCGCCGCCACGCTCCTGATCGGCCGCGTCGGGCCGGACGTCGCGGTCCTCGAGGTCCCCGAGGGCACCCCGACGGCGGTCGCGGTCGGCGTGTCCGGTCGGCCGGCCGGCCCGGACGAGGCGCGGGTCGAGCTCCTCTCCCCCGCCGACGGCGCGAGGCTGGACGCGGCGCCGACCTTCCGCTGGCGTCCCGACGCCGACGCGCCGGACGGGACGTCCTTCGTCCGGGTCGTCGATCGCCGGGGGCGGGTCGTGCTCGACTCGCTCGCGCACCTCGGCCTGACCGGACTCCGGACCGAGTGGGCCCTCCCCGCGCCGTACTGGGAGACGCTGCCGGCCGGCGAGGAGCTCCGCTGGTTCGTCCGCCGCGCGCCCGACCGGAGGGCCGGCGAGGCGACCGTCGACCAGCCGGCGAGCCCGGCGCGGTCGTTCGTCCGCCGGCCGTGACCCGCCGTCAGCCGTCGATCCCGTCGACGATCGTCCGCACGATCGCGAGCTCGTCCCAGTCGGGGGCCCGCTCGCCGACGCGGACCACGACGAGCCCGTGCGACCGGACGACCCAGACCCGCTGCTTCCGCCCGCCGTCGAGGTAGAAGAACGGCGGGACGACCTCGTCCCCCGCGTGCCGCCAGACGTGCCGGCCGTACCGCGGCTCGAACGGCGACGGTTCGAGCATCCGCTCGATCCAGTCCGCGTCGACGATCCGCCGCCCCTCGAACGCGCCGCCGAGCCGCATCATCTCGCCGACCCGAGCCCAGTCGCGGGCGCGCGCGAAGACGCAGCAGTACGCCTTCGCCGATCCTCCGTCCCGGTCGAGCCAGATCGCGGCGTCGCGGGCGCCGAGCGGCCGCCAGAGCCGGGTCGAGAGGAGCGCGGCGTACCGCTCGCCGGTCGCGCGCTCGAGGCAGAGCGCGAGGAGCTGGCTGTCGAGGTTCCGGTACTCGAACCGGCGTCCCGGCGGCTCGACGGCGGCGCGCGCGAGGACCGGCGCCGCCGCGTCCTCCGAGAGGTGGGTGCGGATCATCGGCGAGAACGGGTCCTCGCGGTCCCCGTCCTCCTCCAGCCCGGACTGCATCCGGAGGAGGTCGTCGATCCGGATCCGTCCCCGCGCGTCGTCGGCCCACTCCGGGACGAACGTCGCGACCGGCTCGTCGAGCGACGCCAGCGCCCCCTCCCGGAGCGCGACCCCGACCAGCAGGCCGAGGAGCGTCTTCGCCATCGAGTACGACGTCGTCGGGCGCTCGAGGTCGTGGCCGGCGAACGCCCGCTCGAGCACCACCCGGCCGTCGCGCATCACGAGGAGCGCCGCGGAACGCTGCTCCTCGGCCCAGCGCGCGGCGCGCTCGAGGGCGGCCGGCGCGATCCCGGCCTCGGACGGCGTCGCGGTCGGGAGGGGCGCGGAGAACGCCCCCGGGACGGCCTCCTTCGGCTCGTACCAGTCGACCGAGAGGATCGGCGTGTCGCGCGGGAACGTCAGGAGACGCCCGAGGAAGACGCGGTGCGCGACGGCGAGCGCCGCGACGGCGATCCCCGCGGCGAGGAGGAGGATGAGGAGGGTCCGTCCGCGGCGCATCGCGCGAGGATGATACCGTCTGGCGCCTCGACCCTCCGGCGACGCTCCTCATGACCGACGATCCCCGCCTCGCCCGCGCCCACCACCTCCTCGCCGTCGATCGGCCGGAGGCGGCCGCGTCCGAGCTCACCGCCCTCCTCGGCGACGCGCCGGACTCGGTCGAGGCGCGCCTCCTCCTCGCGCAGGCGAGCCTCCGGCTGGAGCGGTACGACGACGCGAGCGCCCACGCCGCCGACGCGGTCCGGCTCGTCCCGGACCACGCGCTGCCGCACCGGGTCCGGGCCCGGGTCGAGCTCGCGCGCGGGCGTCTCGACGTCGCGGACGAGGCGATCGCGGAGTCGATCCGTCTCGAGCCGCGCGAGCCGGACGCGCACGGCATCCGGGCGATGATCCGCGTCGAGCGGAAGGACTGGCGCGGGGCGCTGGCGGCGGCGGAGGAGGGGCTCGATCTCGACGCCGAGAACGCCCGCTGCACCAACCTCGCGGCGATCGCGCTGACCCGGCTCGGCGAGGAGTCGCGCGCCGCCGAGGTCCTGCGGGGGCAGCTCGCCCGCTCGCCGGACGACCCGCTCACGCACGCCAACCAGGGATGGACCGAGCTGCACGCCGGCCGGTACGACCGCGCCCTCGAGCACTTCCGCGAGGCGCTCCGGCTCGACCCCGGGCAGGACTGGGCGCGACGCGGCGTCCTCGAGGCGCTCCGGGCGCGCCACCGCCTCTATCGTCCGATCCTGCGGTACTTCCTCTGGATGGACCGCCTCTCCTCCCGGGCCCAGTTCGGGATCCTGTTCGGCGGCTGGATCGCCTACCAGGGGATCCGAAGGCTCGCGGCCGACGCATCGCCGTTCCGCCCGGTCCTCCTGCTGCTCGCCGCGGCGTACCTCGTCTTC
>JAUIEL010000654.1 GCA_030428825.1 bacterium | reverse complement strand
CGGCTCCGGTTCTACTGCGGGCTCGCCGTCGAGGAGGCGGCGGCGCACCTCGACGCCTCTCCGCGGACGATCGCCCGCGAGTGGGCGTTCGCGCGAGCGAGGCTGTTCCAGCTCCTCGGCCAGGCGGAAGACTGACCGCGCGGAGCGGGTCCGCCGGCCGCCCCTCTCCGCGTCCTCTCCCTCCCACCTCTCTTTCCGAGACCTCTCCATCGGCTCGCGGGCGCCCGGACGCGGGACCCGGCCGCGCGGGCCGCCACGGTTCCTCCCGATTCGCCGGTTTTTCGTGGCAGCCCGGGCGGCCGCCCCGCGCGACACCCCCCGAATCCGAAACCGACCCCTCGAACCGAGGAGAAACGAACCATGAACCGTCCGACCGCCCTCTCCCTCTCGCTCGCGCTCTCCCTCTCCACGATCGCCGCCCCTCGCACCCATGCCGAGGAGCTCGCCCTCTCGATGAAGGGGGGCGGCGTCGGCCTCGACCTCGACATCTCCGTCGAGGGCGACTTCGGGGAGGCGTACCTCCTCGTCATGTCGACGAAGTACGAGGCGACCGCGCTCCCCGCGCCGCACGTGTCGCCGATCGACGTCGGCCTCGACCTCCTCGCGTTCTCGGTGGCGGTCCCCGGCTTCGTCGGGCTCACCCCCGCGAACCTGAGCTACGCGATCCCCGAGGACCCGACGCTCGACGGCGTCGTCCTGAACTTCCAGGCGCTCCACATCGAGGACCTCGTCTTCGACGGCAAGTCGAACCCGTACCGCCTGACGTTCAGCGATCCGGAGGTCTGGCACCCGACGCTCGAGTCGTCGCCGTTCCAGCGCGCGTGGCCGACCGCGACTCCGCTCGCCGACGGGACGGTCCTCCTCGCGGGCGGCTCTCCGACGATCCTCCCGTACGACTCCGCCTCCGTGATGTTCTCGTCGCAGCCCGGCGCGAAGACGGCCGAGCTGTACCACCCGGCGACCGAGTCGTTCGAGGCGATCGCGAACATGGTCGAGGGGCGCTTCCGCCACCGCGCGACGCTCCTCGACGACGGCCGCGTGCTGATCACCGGCGGTTCGAACGGCCTCCAGGCGCTGGCTTCGTGCGAGATCTACGACCCGCAGACCGGCGCCTTCAGCGCGACCGGCTCGATGGCGCAGGGGCGGATCGGCCACACCGCGACGGTCCTCGCGGACGGGCGGGTCCTGATCGCGGGCGGCGCGACGGCCGGCCCGAACCAGCTCGCGATCGCGCAGAACGCCCTGAACACCACCGAGCTGTACGACCCGCAGACCGGCACCTTCTCGTCCGGCGCGAGCATGGTCTTCCCGCGCGCCTTCCACACCGCCGACCGCGTGTCGAACGGGGACGTGATCTTCACGGGCGGCTTCTCGAACTCGGGCGGCTCGGTCTTCACCACGAGCTCGATCATGCGGTTCGTCCCGGACGCCGGCGTCGGGAAGTTCTGGAACCTCGCCAGCCTGATCACGCCGCGCGCCGGCCACGGCTCGGCGGTCCTCCCGAACGATCGCGTCATGCTGATCGGCGGCTTCTCGTTCGACCAGGCCGACCTGACCGCGACGCCGGACGAGCAGGCGCTCGCGCCGTGCGAGATCGTCTACGCGACCACCTCGCAGGTCATCCCGTCGGCGACGCTCTCCGCGCAGGCGGCGTTCCCGAACGTGATCGTCCTCGACAACGACGACCTCCTCGTCGCCGGCGGCCAGTACGGATCGGGCGCGTTCGACCAGCCGATGCACATCGGCAGCCTCTACCGGGCCCACGTCGGGAACGGCGGCTGGTTCCACACCGGGAACATGAACGGCGGCCGGAACGGCGGCGTCGGCGCGGCGCTCCCGGACGGGACGGGCGCGATCTTCCACGGCTTCACGTTCGGCGGGACGTTCGAGAAGGACGCCGAGATCTACCAGCCCGAGCCGAAGTGAGGCCGGTGCGCCGGGAACGAGGGGAAGGAGAGAGGAGGCGCCGCTGAGGGATCCACACGCAGACGGAGGAACTCCGGGGGCCGTCGTTCGCCGACGGCCCCCTTCCTCGTCTCGAGGCTACAATCCGGCCGCCCGTCCGCGCCGGATCGCCGATTGACCAAGAAGAGCCCGAAGGAACTGTTCCTCGACGCCCTCGACCTCGAGGAAGAGGAGCGCGACCGCTTCCTCGCCGCGGCCTGCGGCGACGACGCGGGGCTCCGGCGCGACGTCGACGCGCTCCTCGCGGCGCACGCGGGCGCCGGCGACTTCCTCGCCGCGCCGACGACCGGCCTCCCGCCGCCGGACGGGGCGGACGGCGCCGCCTCTCCGGACGCGGTCGAGGTCGGGCGGTCGATCGGGCCGTTCGTCCTCGAGGCGGTCCTCGGCGAGGGCGGGTTCGGGACGGTCTTCCGCGCGGTCCAGCACGAACCGGTCGAGCGGGTCGTCGCCATCAAGGTCCTGAAGCCGGGGATGGACTCCGAGCCGGTGCTCCGCCGGTTCCACCTCGAGCGTCGGGCGCTGGCGCGGATGACCCACCCCGGCATCGCGCGGATCCTCGAGATCGGTTCGCTCGAGGCGAAGCGGCCGTACTTCGTCATGGAGTACGTCGAGGGGTTCCCGCTCACCGTCCACTGCGACGAGCACGCGCTCGACGTGCGGCGCCGCCTCGAGCTGTTCGAGCAGGTCTGCCTCGCGGTGCGCCACGCCCACCAGCGCGGGATCCTGCATCGCGACCTGAAGCCGACGAACATCCTCGTCACCGAGGCGGACGGGAAGCCGCTGTGCAAGGTGATCGACTTCGGGATCGCGAAGGCGGTCGCGCCGGAGGAGGACGACCCGTCGCTCACCGTCGAGCACCAGCTCGTCGGCACGCCGCAGTACATGTCGCCCGAGCAGGCGAGCGGCCGGAACCGGGACCTCGACACGCGGACCGACGTCTACTCGCTCGGCGTCGTGCTGTACGAGCTCCTCGTCGGCGTCACCCCGATCGACCTCGAGCGGCTGCGGGAGGCGGGGCCGGCCGGCGTGCACGCGCTCCTCTCCGACGAGGAGCCGCCGACGCCGTCGACGCGCATGCGGACGCTCGGCGCGCGCGACGCGGTCCGGCGCGAGGACGTCGCGCGGCGCCGGGGCACCAGCCCGCACGCGCTGGAGCGGCGGCTCCGCGGCGACCTCGACGCGATCGTGATGAAGGCGCTCGACCGCGACCGCGAGCGGCGGTACTCCGGGGCGGACGCGTTCGCGGCGGACGTCCGGCGGTTCCTCGACCACCAGCCGGTCCTCGCCACCAGCCCCGGCGGATGGACCCGCGCCGCGAAGCTCGTCCGCCGCCACTGGCTCGCGTTCTCCGCGGCGGCGGCGGTGGTGGTCGGCCTCGCCGTCGGGTGGGTCGGCGCGCGCGAGGGGGAACGGCGCGCGCGGCTCGCGGCGGCCCGGGCGACCGCGGTGAACGAGTTCATGCGCGACGTCCTCGGGCGCGCCGCGCCCGATCGGAGCGGCGGCGAGGTGACCCTGCTCGACGCGATCCGGACGGTCGCCGCGTCGATCCCCGACCGGTTCGCCGCCCACCCCGAGCAGGAGATCCTGGCCCGCCGCCTGGTCGGGGAGGTCCTCCTGAGCCAGACGATGCACCGGGAGGCGACCGAGGCGCTCCGGCGCGCGGTCGCCCTCGCGCGCGAGCGGTTCGGCGAGGAGGACCCGGAGACGCTCGAGCTCGGTTTCCTCCTCTTCGACGGGCTGGCGCAGGGCGGGACGATCGAGGAGATCGAGGCGGTCGGCGGGCCGTTGGTGGAGCGGCTCCGGCGAGCGAACGGAGAGGACGACCCGACGACGCTCGAGGCGCGGCGCATCCTCGCGTTCGCGCAGATCCGCCGCGGCGACTGGCCGGCGGCGGCGCGCGAGACGCGGGGCGTGGTCGAGGCGGCGCGCCGCG
>JAUIEL010000653.1 GCA_030428825.1 bacterium | reverse complement strand
GGCCGCTTCGCGGGGGTCCGCTGCGCGCGGGGCGGTGAACGGGGATTCGGCCGCGGGGCGTTCGTCGGCTGCGGTCCGCCGGGATCGGGAGAGGGAGGGGGCGTTCGGCCCGCTCCACGGGCGGCACGCGTGTCGGTCGCACGGTGGGCCGGGACCGGAATCGGGGCGTTCGCGGCAGGGCGGTCCGCCCGCTCCGCTCTACTCGCGACGCTCCGCTGGACGTCGGTGGGTTCGCCGAGATCGGTTCGGGCGTCGCTGGCTCAAAGGCGCTCTCTGCCCCCTCCCTCTCCCGATCCCGACGGACCTCGTCGAAGGGGAGATCGCGGCTCACCCCGATTCTGAGGGAATGGAAGAAAGCCGGAAGTGGACCCATTCATGAGTCCCTACCGGCCTTCTTCCATTCCTCAAGAATCGGGTCGAGGGGAGGGAAGCCCGCCAGGCCCGGCCCCTCGGGGGGAGGAGTCCTTCGCCGAGCGAGTTGCGGAAGCGGCCGGTCACGACGCCCGGAAACCAAGCCCCGTGCCGGCCGCGTGCATGTCCGAGCGAACGAAGGAGCTCCTCCCCCCGAGGGGCCGGGCCGTCAGCGAACGCCCCGCCCCCTCCCCTCCCGTACGCGTTCACCGCCCCGCGCGCAGCGGCACGCCCCGCGCAGCGGCCCGACGCACCACGCGCCGTGGCTTCCGCCCCGCGCAGCGGCCCGACGCTCCACGCGCCGTGGCTTCCGCCCCGCGCAGCGGTGTGACCGCCTCGCGCAGCGACGTCAGCCGTCCGCGGTCAGGACTTGAGGAACTCCGTGATCGCCGCCGTACTCGGGTCGCCGGGGCGGCCGTCCTGCTCCTTGGCGAGCAGCGACTGCGCCGCCGCCTGCTCCTCGAGCGACTTCTTCATCTCCTCGATCTCGTCCTCGGTGAGGTTCTCGAGCTCGATCACGCCGGCGCGGATCTCGTTCACCGCGACCTCGATCGGGTCGGTCGAAGGGTGGTCGATCAGCTTCGGCGCGCCGCGCACCAGCTCCTGGACCCGCTTCTGAAGGAGCACCGTGAACTTGAAGACCCCGCCGCACTGCTGGGTCAGATCCCACACGTCCTCGCGCTTCATCCGTCACCTCCTGCGGGCCCCGGGCCGGGCCTCGCGTCGTCGCCGCTCGTTCCATGCGCGTCCGCGGCGAGCCCCAGCAGGGACGTCACCTCCGCGAACGCTCGTTCCAGTTCGTCGTTCACCACGACGTGGTCGTACCGTTCCTTCATCGAGAGCTCGAACTCCGCCTTGCCGATCCGCTCGGCGATCGACGTGGCGCTCTCGGTGCCGCGGCCTTCGATCCGGCGCCGCAGCTCCTCGACCGACGGCGGGGCGATGAAGACGTACGTCCCCTCGTACCCCTGCTCCTTCAGGTCGAGCCCACCCTCGACGTCGATCTCGAGGAGGTAGATCCGGTCGGCCCGCTCGAGCGCCTCGACGAGCGGGGCCTTCAGCGAGCCGTAGAGGTGTCCGTTCTTGAACACCTCCTTGTACTCGACGAACTCGCCGCGCTCGATCCGCGCTCGGAACTCCTCCTCCGACAGGAAGTGGTAGTCGACGCCGTCGACCTCGTTCGGTCGCGGAGGGCGCGTGGTCGCGGTGACCGCCACGTCGACGCGGGGATCGAGGGCGAGACGCGCGACCAGCGTCGTCTTCCCCGAGCCCGAGGGGCCGGAGACCACGACGAGGCCCCCCTGGAGGCCCTCGGTCCGATCGGTCGGCGCGGTCGTCATTCGAGGTTCTGCACCTGCTCGCGGAGCTTCTCGATCACCGTCTTCAGCTCGATCACGTGGCGGCCGATCGTGACGTCCTGGTTCTTCGAGCCGATCGTGTTCGCCTCGCGGCCCATCTCCTGGACCAGGAAGTCGAGCGAACGACCGATCGGCTGGCGCCGCTTCAGCGTCTTCTCGAACCCCGCCACGTGGCTCTCCAGGCGGTGGAGCTCCTCCGTCACGTCGGCCCGGTCGGCGAGCAGCGCCACCTCGCGCTCGAGGACGCCCGCGTCGAGCGCGACCTCCTTGCCGACGAGCGCGCCGATCCGGCGGGTCAGCTTTCGCTTCATCGCGGGCGGGACCTTCGGGGCGCGCGACGCGATCGCGGCCACGGTCCTCGAGGCCTGTTCGAGCAGCTCGGCGAGGACCGCCGCCAGCCGTTCCCCCTCCGCGCGGCGCGAGCGGGCCAGCTCGGTCAGGGCACCGGCGAGCGCCTTGTCGACCGAGCGCCACTCCTTCTCGTCGATCTCGTCCGACTCCTCGAGCGTCACCACGCCGGGGAGACCGAGGAGCGTCCGGAGGTCGAGGTCGTCCGCGAGCCCCGCCTTCCCGGCGAGGTCGCGGATCGAGCGGACGTACGACCGCGCCAGGTCGGCGTCGACGACCGGCGCGTCCTTCCGGTCGAGCGACTTGACGCGGACGAAGACGTCGACCGTCCCGCGCGACAGCGTCTTCCGGACCCGCTCCTCGACCTGGGACTCGTACCGCAGATAGCGCGACGGCAGCCGCGTCTTCACCTGCAGGTAGCGGTTGTTCACGGACCGCGTCTCCACGGTCACGGCGACGCCCCCGCCGGTCGCCTCGGCGCGGCCGAAGCCGGTCATCGAGGTCGGCATCGGCCGGCTCAGCTCCCGCCCCGCGCCTGGCTGAGCGCGCGGCTGCCGGGCTTGACCGGGACCGAGCCCTCCTTCGCCAGCGGGTCCTCCTCGGCCGTCCAGACGTTCGCGTCGATCGCGACCAGCGCCCGGTACGGCACGTCGAACACGTCGGCCCCGCCGGTCCGGTCGACGATGCTGCCGACCCCGACCACCTCGGCGCCGATCCCGCGCAGCAGCTCGACCACCTCGCGGGCCGACCCGCCGGTGGTGCAGACGTCCTCGACCACGAGGACGCGCTCTCCCTTCGCCACCTCGAACCCGCGCCGGAAGGCCATGGCGCCGTCGACGCGCTCGGTGAACAGGCTCTTCGCGCCGAGGAACCGCGCGACCTCGTGACCGATCACGATGCCGCCCATCGCCGGTCCGACGACGGTCTCGACGCGGTCGTCGGCGAACTTCTCGCCGAGCGCGACGCCGAGCAGCCCGGCGCGCGCCGGCGACTGCAGCGCGATCGCGCACTGGACGTAGCGGTCCGACCGCTTCCCCGACGACAGCTCGAAGTGCCCCTCGAGCAGCGCGTCGCACTCCTTCAGCAGGTTCAGGACGTCCTGCGACTCCATGCCACTCAGCCCCCCTCCGGCTTCTCTCCGCCGCCGCCGTCGGCCGGCGGCGCGACGCCCGGGTCGGTCGACTGCTGCGCCGGCGCGTCGTCGAAGATGTCGCCGCTCCCCGCCTGGTACGAGCACTTGTTGATCAGGATCGCGGAGAGGACCCAGACGATCGCGAGCGTCGCGGTCGTCTTGTTCACGCCCGCCGCCTTGACGCCGAACGTCTCGGCGCCCATGCCGCCGAACGCCTCGCCGAGGCCGCCGCCCTTCCCCTCCTGGATCAGGATGATGAGCGACAGCAGGAGCGCCGACACGATGAAGACGAACCAGAGGAAACCGGCGATCATGGATCACTCCGCAGGGACTCTCCCGCCCGCACGATGGGCAGGAACGCGTCGAGCTTCAGCGAGGCCCCTCCGACGAGGGCGCCGTCGATCTCCGCCTCGCCGAGGAGCGAGGCGGCGTTGTCCGCCTTGACCGAGCCGCCGTACTGGATCCGGACGGCGTCCGCGAACGGCTTCCCGAAGCGCCCGGCGAGCGTCTCGCGGAGCGCGCGGTGGACCTCCACCGCCTGATCGGGAGTCGCGGTCCTCCCGGTCCCGATCGCCCAGACCGGCTCGTAGGCGACGGTGAGGGTCGAGAGCTCGTCCGCCGAGAACGGCTCGAGCCCGCCCTCGAGCTGG
>JAUIEL010000652.1 GCA_030428825.1 bacterium | reverse complement strand
TCATCCCTCCTCCGGCCCCGCCTCGCCCGCTTCGGACTTCCTCACCCGATTCCGGGATGGGGAACGGGGGAGTTCGGTAGGGACCCATGGGATGGCGCTGGCGCGGAGTTCTGACGACCGTGTCGGTCGTCCGCGTCAGCGCCCTCTCGTTCCTTTCCTTCCTCTCGTTCCTCTCCTTCCTTCTCCCTCCGTTCCTCGCGCGACCGGCGGTAGCGGCGCAGGTGGGGGAGCAGGTCGAAGTACTCGTTCCGCTTCCGGACCTCGAAGCGGATCCTCGCGCTCGGATCGCGGTCGAGGATCATCGTCCGGTCGACCAGGACGCGGTGGACGAAGTCGGCCGACGCGCGGTTGAGGATCGCCAGGTCGACGTCGGCGCCGAGGAGTTCGGTCAGCTCGTCTCGCAGGTCGACGCGGAGGCCCGCGAGCGTGCGGGGCGGGTCCTCGCGGAGCAGCACCGCGACGTCGACGTCGCGGGGCGCCGCCTCGCCGCGCGCGAGGCTGCCGTGGAGGTACGCCGTCACGACCTCCGGATGATGCGCGTCGAGATGCTCCCGCAGCGCTCGAACGATCTCCTCACGGGACTTCATGGCGCGGCCCAGTCTACCGGCCCGGCGACGGGGCACGCAGCGCCGACGGGCGTCGTCCTCTACAGTCTCCCTCCATGGTGCGCCGCGCGATCGTCTCGGTTCCGCTCGGGCTGCTCCTCTCGGCGCTGCCGGCGTGCGGGGAGGGGGACGAGACCGGGCTCTCGGGCGTCTTGGTCGTCGGGGGGCCGGGGCGGAGCGCGGGGCGGTTCGTGACGCCGCGCGGAGTGTCGGTCGACGCGGGCGTGGTGTGGGTGGTCGACCGGTCGGGGCGGGTGCAGACGCTCGACCTCGAGGGGCGGCCGACGGGGGAGCGGGTGCTGGTCGACGGGGTGCGGGGGTTTCCGATCGGGGTCGTCGCACGCGGCGGCGGCGCGGTCGTCTGCGACACGCACGGGTCGCGGCTGCTGCGGCTCGCGCGCGACGAGGCGTCGTCGGGGCCGGAGGTCGTCGGGACGATCGGCGACGGGTTCGCGGCGCCGCAGCGGGCGGCGATCGACGCGGCGGGGCGGCTGTTCGTGACGGAGTTCGGGGAGGGGGAGGAGAACCGGGTCCGCGTCTTCGCGCCGGACGGGTCGGAGGTCCGGTCGTTCGGGGGGTTCGGCCACGCGCCGGGGCGGTTCACGCGGCCGATGGGGGTCGTGGTCGTCGGCGACGAGGTGTTCGTGACCGACGTGCGGGACCGGGTCGTCGTGTACGGGACGGACGGCGGGTTCCGGCGCGAGTTCGGGGTGAGCGGGGACGCGGTCGGCGCGCTCGACTATCCGTACGGGATCTGCGCGATCGGAGAGGTCCTCTACGTCTGCGAGTACGGCAACCATCGCTTGCAGCGGTTCGACCTCGCGGGACGGAGCCTCGGGGTGTTCGGCGGACCGGGGGCGGAGGCCGGTCGGTTCCACGGGCCGTGGGACGTGGCGGCGGACGGCGACGGGCGGCTGTGGATCTGCGACGCGGGGAACCACCGGCTGGTCGTCGTCGACCCGGCGGCGGTGCGGTGGACCGGAGGCGAGGCGTGAGCCGGAGCGGACGGAGGGCGTTCGCCGCCGCGCTGTTCGCGGCCGGCCTCGCGGGGTGCGGCGGGGATCCGGACGCGCTGACGGTCTACGCCGCCGTCGACCGCGCGACCGCGGCGCCGGTGGTCGAGGCGTTCGAGCGGGCGGAGGGGGTCCGGCTCCGGGTGATCCACGACGCGGAGGCGTTGAAGACGGTCGGGCTCGCCGAGCGGCTCCGGCGGGAGAAGGCGCGGCCGACGGCGGACGTCTGGTGGAGCGGCGAGACGTTCCACACCGCGCGGCTCGCCGCGGACGGGTGCTTCGAGCCGCTCGAGTCGGGCGACGGCGCGGCGGAGGGCGAACGGCCGTGGGTCGAGTTCGCGGCGCGGCTCCGGGTCCTCGTCTACCGGCCGGACACCTGGCCGTTCGGAGACCCTCCGCGCGACCTGGCGGTCCTCGCCGACCCGCGGCTGAAGGGGAAGGCGATCCTGGCGCGGCCGACCGTCGGGACGTCGGCGACGCACGCGGCGCTCCTCGCGGGGACGCCGGCGGGGCGCGCGCTGCTCGACGCGATCGCGGCGAACGACGTGATGGTGGTGGCCGGGAACGCGCACGTCGTCACCGCGGTCCGGAAGGGGCAGGCGTGGGTCGGGCTGACCGACTCGGACGACGCGGCGATCGGACGCGACGGCGACGACGGGCTGGCGTTCGTGCCGGCGCGGCACGCGGCGGAGCTCGCGGGGACGGACGGCGTCGTGGTCGTGCCGTCCTCGGCGGCGGTCGTGCGGGGCGCGCGGCACGCGGCGCTCGCGCGGCGGTTCGTCCGGTTCGTCGCCGGGCCGGAAGGGGAGGCGCTCCTCGCCCGGTCGGCGGCGCGCCACCTCCCGCTCGAGCCGTTCGGCCCGTCTCCGGTCGCGCCGGACGGAATCCCCGCCCTCGCCGGGCTCGCGACGGTGCCGGTCGACCACGTCGAACTCGTCCGGAACGCCGAGACCCGGCTGCGGTTCGTGGCGGAACGGCTCGACCGATGACCGGCGGCGCGCGCGCGACCGCGAGGATCGTCGCGGCGGCGTTCGTCCTGCCGTTCCTCTTTCCGTTCGTGTGGCTCGGCGCCCTCGCGGCGCGAGCGGCGGTCGCTCGGGACGACGGGGTCGTCGCGGCGGCGCTCGACGCGTGGACCGATCCGGCGTCGCTCGCGACCGTCCCCGCGTCGCTCGCGGCCGGCCTCCTCGCGGCGGCGCTCGGGCTCGGGATCGGCGCGTTCCTCGATGGGGTGCGGACGACCGGCGGGCGCGTCCTGGCCGGGCTGTCGATGCTGCCGCTCGCGACGCCGCCGGTCTTCCTCGGCGGGGTCGTCGCCGACCTGACCGGGCTCGGGCCGGCGCCGGTGGGGGGCGCGGCGGCGCTGGCACGGTGGAGCGGTCTCGTGTGCGTGCAGGCGATCGCGTTCGCGCCGGTCGCGGCGCTGGCGACGTGGGCGGCGCTCCGGGCGATCCCGGACGCCGAGCGGAAGGCGGCGCACCTGCTCCGCTCGCGGCGGGACGCGTGGCGGTTGTCGATCGGGCCCGCGGTGCGGCGGCCGCTGGTCCTGACCGTCGCCGCGGCCTTCGCGCTCGCCGCGACCGACGTCGCCGTCCCGCCGCACTTCGGCGTCGAGACGCTCGCGTCCCGCGTGGCGCAGGGGTTCCTCCTCTCGCTCGACGCGGAGCGGTCGGCGGTGGCGGCGTGGCCGGTCTGGGCGGCGCTCGCGGTCGCGGTCGCCGTCGCGCTGACCGGGGCGCCGCGCGCGACCGGCGCCGGCGGGCGACGGATCGCCGCCGTCCCCCCCTCTCGCGGGCCGGCCTCCCTGACGCTCGCGTACGTGGTCGTCGCCGTCGCGATCCCGCTCGCGCACGCCCTCGCTCACACCACCCTCGACGAGGGCGGGCTCGCCGCGTTCGGGAAGTTCGGCGACGAGCTCGGGGCGACGCTCGCGACCGTCGGCCTCGGCCTGGTCCTCGGCGCGGGCTCGGCGGCGGCGTTCGTCGCCGTCGGCGCGGCGGGGGACGGGGTCGGGCCGCGGACGGTCGCCGGAAGGTTCGCCGTCCGGCTCGCGCTCGCGATCCCGTTCTGCGCGCCCGGGGTCTGGGTCGGCGTCGCCGTGGTCGACGCGGCGGCGCGGACGGGCGCGGCCGTGAGCGTCCCCGTGGTCGCGGCGGCCCTCCTGCTCCGCGTCCTGCCGTGGGCCGCGATCGGCGCGCTCGTCGTCGGCCGATCGGTCGCGGTCCGCGCGGCGCGCGCGGCGGGGGTGCCGGCGGCGCGGCGCGCGTTCCTCGCCGTCCGGGG
>JAUIEL010000651.1 GCA_030428825.1 bacterium | reverse complement strand
AGCAACCCGACGCCGGTCTTCGAGCTGGGCGGCGCGACCCTCGTCCCGATCCCGGGCCTGATGCTGTCGCTCTCCACGGACGCGGCCGGCGGCCACAGCCTCCCGATCCCGGGTGGGCTCGGACCGCAGACCGTCTACGTCCAGGAGATCATGGTCAACAGCCTGACCGTGACGAACGCGCTGCAGTTGAACCTGCTCCCGTAGACCCCGCGAGGGGGCCCGCGGCCGTCGCCGCGGGCCGGAGAGGGTCGGCCGGGGTTTCCGCCCTCGGGCCCGACACGCGAGAGAGGCCGCCCGGTTCGCCGGGCGGCCTCTCTCTTCGTTCCGGGGCGTCGTTCGGCGCGGCGCGAGAGCGCCGAGGGTCGCCGGGAGATTGCACGTCCGCCGGATTCCTGGTTGGGGGCCGAGCGCCGTGGCGCGCGTGCTCCGGGTGTCGGCGAGAGACGCCGGCCGCGCTGTCCCGGACATCGCGATCTCCGACTCGCAAAGGAACGGTCATGAACCTCTTCTCCAGCTCTCTCGGTCGGGCCGTCGTCGCCCGGTCGATCTCCCTGACCCTTCTCCTCGCCGGGGACGCTCCCGCGGAGGACGAGATCCCGTCCGTCGAGATCGACGGCGACGTGGCGATCACCTCGAACCTCGGCGACGTCCATTTCCTGACCCGGATCGGCTGCTCGTTCGAGATCACGCAGACCCTCGGGGGGACCTCGCCGTACAACGTCGCCATCTCCGGGGACGTCGCCGCGGGGAGCGACTTCTCGTTCACGAACCCGAAGGTCGACGTGTACGAGCGGACGAATGGCACGTGGGCGATCTCCCAGGCCGTGCAAGGGACCGGCGCCACGTCGAGCTTCGGCGGAGGCCTCGCGGTCGCGGACGGGATCCTCGTCGTGGGAGACAGCGGCCACCTGCTGGAAGGCCAGTCGATCGGCGCGGTTCACGTCTTCCGCAAGGTGGAGGGCACCTGGACCGAGATCCAGATCGTCACGCCCTCCTCCATCTCCGCCAGCCTCCCGTTCTTCGGCGGCGTCGTCGACTTCGACGGCCAGACCCTGGTGGTCGGGTCGTACGGCCAGGACCGCGTCTTCGTCTTCGATTGGAACGGCGCGGCCTTCACGCAGGCGCAGGTCCTGTCGGCGAGCGCGGAGGGCGCGTACGGGTTCGACGTGGCCGTCGAGGGGGACGTCCTCGCGGTCGGGAACGTCGACGACGGCTCGGGGCGGGTGCACGTCTTCGAGCGCGTCGCGGGCACGTGGACGGAGGCCGGCTCGTTCGCGGGATCGCAGGCGTCCTCGTACCAGAACATGGGGTGGAGCGTCGCGGTCGCCGACGGACGGGTCCACTCCACGGTGCAGGCGTTCGCCGACGGCGCGCCGACCTACACCTTCGAGAAGGTCGGCGGGGTCTGGACCGAGACGTTGGTCACGCTCTCGGACTCCGGGTCTCAGGCGAACATCGCGGCGAGCGGCTCCACCCTCATGATCGGACAGTGCGTCGGGGCCGGTGTGACGCTTCCGGAGGACTACGCCCTCTTCGCCGACACCGTCTTCGTCACCTACGGCGTCGGCTGCACGGGAGGTAGGGGCTTCGTCCCGAGGCTCCGCGGCTGCGGCGAGCCGGCGACCGGCGGCACGGTCTCGATCGAGATCACGAACGGCCCGGGCGGCGCGGTCGGGCTCCTCGCCGTCGGGATGACGGAGGTGAACCTGGCGATCGGTTCCGGCTGCACCCAGCTCGCCGGCCCGGGCGGCGTGCTCCTTCCGATCGCGCTCTTCGGCGCCGGCGCGGGGCAGGGGAACCTCGTCGTCCACGCGGTCGTGCCCCCCGTCCCCGCGGCGTTCACCGCTCACCTGCAGGCGTTCCTCCAGGACGTGACGCCGCTCGGATTCTCGACCACGAACGGCCTGCGGTTCGCGATCACGGGGAGCTGATCCGCGCGCGGTTCGACCCGCAGGCCCCTTCGCGGCGCCCCTCGCGTCGATCGCCGACGCGCGGGGCGGGCGGAGGGGCCCCGACGGCCGACTCGAGGGTCGCCTCGTCCCGGTCATCGGCTCCGGACGCGGCGGAGCGGTCGGCTAGAGGTACGCCAGGGCGAGGATCGCGACGCACGGCGGGGCGGTGACCGAGAGCATCGCGCCGACTACTTCATCTTCTTTTCGGCGTTCTCGATCCAGTTCTCGGGGCCGCCCTCGTCGTAGCCGTACTTCCCGAGCACCTTCCCCTTGTGGTCGAGGAAGAGGACGGTCGGGTACCCCTTGATCTGGTACTCGTCGCGCAGCTTCTCGTTCTGTTCCTTCACGGCCGCGGGGAGCTCGGTCCGGCGCGGGAAGTCGAGCTCGAGGAGGACGACCTCTTCGCGCGCCCATTGGCGGAACTCGTCGGTGTCGAACACCTCCTTCTTCAGCTTGATGCACCACGAGCACCAGTCGCTGCCGGTGAAGTCGGCGAGGATCGGCCGGCCGGTCGCGCGCGAGAGCTTCTTCGCCTTCTCGAAGTCGTCGAGCCAGCCGCCGGCCTCCATCGCGCCGTCGGCGAGCTCGGTCAGCTTCGTCATCCATTCGGAGGCGTCCTGCTCGCCGTCGTAGCCGAGGCGTCCGACCAGGGCGCCGCCCGAGCTCAGCACGAGCACGGTCGGGAACTCCTCGACCTCGAAGCGCGACTTGAGCTCCTCGTTCCGCTCCTTGGTCTTGCTGCTCTGGAACTTCTTCTCCGGGAAGTCGACGGTGAGGAGGACCGCGTTCTTCTTCGACCACTTGCGGAACTCCTTGCCGCGCAGGATCTCCTTGTCGAGCGTCTGGCAAGTCTCGCAGGCGTCGCTCCGCGTGAACTCGGCGACGATCGGCAGCCCGGCCCGCTCGGCCTTCTTCACCGCGTCCTCGTAGTCGTCCAGCCAGCCCGATCCGCCGGCCGCGGCCGGCCCGGCCAGGATCAGGGACGTGATCAGCATGCGTGCGAGTCGGTCGAACATCTTCTCCTCCGATCGTCCGGGACGAGACTCCAGCGGTCCGGGCAGTCTATCGCGGCCCTCGCCGGCCGCGGCGTCCGCGACCGGCGAGATCGACGGATCATGGGGAGTTCCGTGAACCCCGGCCGGTCGAGCGGCATTCGGAGGGTGTCGTTTTCCAGTCACCGGCCGGCCCTCCCGCCGTGCCGAGATGGAGTCTCCCGACGGTGATCGAACTCGACGATGTCGTGATGGACTACGGCGCGCGCCGCGCCCTCGACGGTCTGACGCTCTCCATCGAGGAGGGTCAGGTCCACGGTCTGCTCGGCCCGAACGGCGCGGGGAAGTCCACGACGATCCAGCTCGTCGCCGGCCTCCTCCGGCCGACGAGAGGCCGGATTCGCGTGGCCGATGTCGACGTCGTTGTCGATCCGACCCTGGCCCGATCGCGGCTCGCCTACGTCTCCGAGTCGGTGGCGCTCTATCCCCACCTGACCGGCGCCGAGAACCTGGTGCTCTTCTCACGCCTCGCCGAGAAGAGGCTCGGTCCGGGCGAGGCGCGGGACTGCCTGACCCGCGCCGGACTCGACCCCGGCGACCACGGTCGCCGCGTCGCGCAGTACTCCAAGGGGATGCGGCAGAAGGTCGGCCTGGCGATCGCGCTCGCCAAGGAGGCTCGGGTGCTGGTTCTCGACGAGCCGTCGTCCGGGCTCGATCCGAGCGCGAGCCACGATCTCGCCGAGAGGATCCGCGAGCTGGCCTCCTCGGGCGTGGCGGTCCTCATGGCGACGCACGACCTGTTCCGCGCGAAGGAGTCGTGCGACACGGTCGGACTGCTCGTCGGCGGACGGTTGCTGCACGAATGGCGTGGCGACGAGATCCGGAGCACCGACCTCGAGGCGGCGTACCTCGAGGCGACCCGACGGGACGGTCCGCGCGCTCCGGATGCGACCGTAGCCTC
>JAUIEL010000650.1 GCA_030428825.1 bacterium | reverse complement strand
CCGGAAGATCCGCGCGTTCAGGACCATCCCCTCGGGGAGCGAGCGTTGGAGGTCGAGGACGACGTCGTCGAGCCGCGCGGTCAGCTCGAGCGTGTTCGCGCCCGGCTGCTTCTGGACCGCGAAGATCACCGCCGGCTCGGTCACCGCCGTCCCGTCGTCGGTCCGCCGGGACGCCGCCGCGGTCCCGCGCCGGAACGCGGGCCGCTCGCCGATCGACCCGAGGTCGCGCACGCGGACCGGCGTCTCGCCGCGGGAGACGACGACCGTCTCGGCGATGTCGTCGACGCCCTGGAGGCGGCCGCGGCCGAGGATCAGCGCCTCCTGACCTCCGCGCCGGCTCACGCCGGAGGAGACGTTCTGGTTCGACTCCTCGAGCGCGACCAGGACCTGCTCGACGGTGATGCCGTACCCCGCCAGGCGAGACGGATCGAGGAGGACCTCGAACTGGCGTCGGTCGCCCCCGATCGGGAGGACCTGCGCGACGCCCGGCACCGACAGCAGCCGTCGCCGGACCACGTAGTCCGCGGTCTCGCGCAGCGCCAGCGAGTCGTGCCGATCGGAGGTGAGGGCGACGAAGAGGATCTCGCCCATGATCGAGGTCATGGGGGCGAGGATCGGCGCCGCGACGTCCTCGGGGAGCTGCGAGGTCACCCCGGAGAGCCGTTCGGTCACGGTCTGCCGGGCCCGGTGGACGTCGACGCCCCACTCGAACTCGGCCCAGACGATCGCGAGCCCGTACGCGGTCGCGGAGCGGATCCGCCGGACGCCGGTGGCGCCGTTCAGGGCGGTCTCGACCGGAAACGTGACGAGGGTCTCCATCTCCTGGGGGGCCATGCCGTGCCCCTCGACGAGGACGGTCACCGTCGGCGCGGTCAGGTCGGGGAAGACGTCGATCGGGAGGCGGCGCGCGGCCTCGGTCCCGACGACCAGCACGACGAGCGAGGCGACGATCACCCCGAGGCGGTTCCGGAGCGAGGTCCGGATGAGCGAGTTCAACATGCTCGGTCCGCTCCGATCAGTGGTGGTGATCGACCGCGCCCTCGGGCGCGAGCGAGTGCAGCCGCACGATCGGGGCGCCGCGGCTGACGACCCGTTCCCCTTCGGCGATCCCCTCGACGATCTCGATCCGACCGCCGTCCTCGATGCCGGTGGTGACGTAGCGCGTCTCGAACGTCTCTCCGCCGGCCAGGACGTACACGAACGTCTCGCCGGAGTCGTGGACGACCGCGCTCGCCGGGACGGCGAGCGCCCGCCGGGACGTCCGGGTCTCGAGCAGCACGTCGAGCGACTGGCCGACGCGAAGCCGTCGGTCCTCGTTCGGAACCTCGAACAGGATCCGCGCCGCGTGGGTCGCGGTGTCGACGACCGGCGAGAAGTGGGCGAGGCCGGCGCCGGCGTGCGTCCGAAGATCGATCAGGGTCTCCGCGTGCCCGGGGACGCGCAGCTGCGCGGTCGGCTCGGGAGGAACCGACGGGAGGTCGAACTCCGGGACGCGCGCCTCGACCCAGACGATCGCCGTGTCGATGATCTCGAACACGACGTCCGTCGGCTCGAAGAACTGTCCCTCGATGCACTCGGCCTGGACCAGGCGGCCGGAGATCGGCGCGTGCAGCGGCAGGAGGAGCGCCGCGGGTTCGCCCTCGGGCGGGTTCGGCGACGCCTCGCCGGCGAGCCGGCCGAGCCGCTCGATCGCGGCCTCGATCCGCGCGAGGAGGCTCGCGGTCCCGTCCCGGTCGGTCGCCGTCGTGCTCCGCGCGCGGCGGGCGTCGTCCCTCTCCTGCTCGGTCGCGAGCCCCTTCCCGAACAGCGCCTCGGTCCGGGCCGCGGTCCGCGTCGCGAACTCGAGCTCCGACTCGAGCGTCGCCAGCCGCGCCGCCAGCTCGGCCCGCCGGACGTCGAGCGACGTCTGCTCGAGCAGGAGCGTCTGGCGCAGCGCGGTGAGCTGGGCCCGATTCGCCGCCAGCGCCGCGGCCTCGGTGACCGGCAGCGGCGGGCGGAGGTACGCGAGGAGGCTCCCTTCCTCGACCCGCTCGCCGAGCTCGGGGAGGCCGGAGGGAGGCGCCGCGATCGAGCCGGGGACCGGCGGGGTCACGTGCGCCGCGTTCCCGTGACGCGGGACGACGCGCCCGGGGACCCGGATGCGCTCGGTCAGCTCCTCGCGCTCGACCCGATGGAGGAGGACCCCGACGCGCCACTGCTGCTCGAGGAGGAACGACACCTCGTTCGCTCCCGCGTCCTCCGTCGGCGCGGCGGCCGCCGCCGCGTCCGCGTCGGGGTGGACGGTCACCCGGCCGAGCCGGAACGTCTCGTCGTGGGGCGCGCCGAGCCGGAACGCGAGGTCGACCTCTCCCGGCGACGGGAACGTGAGGGTCGGGACGTACAGGCCGGGCCGGCGCGGCGCGTCGACGCGTTCGCGCAGCTCGGCGTCGGCGACGGGCGTCGCGACGACCTCGAGCCCGCCGTCCTCGACCGGCGCGCCGGTGGCGAGTTCGGTGAAGTGGGCGAGGAACTCGATCGGCTCGCCGGCGACCGGGATCGGGAACTCGACGAACGCCTGGTAGCGATCGGTGAAGATCGTCGGCGCGAGCGTCGGCGCCTCCTCCTCGGCCGCGGCGTCGTCGTGCGGGTGGGGGTGATCGTGGGAATGGGGGCAGCCGACGCCGGCGACGAGCGGCGCCAGCAGCAGGGCGATGCGAACGGAGCGGAACATGCGATGACCTCGCGGACCCGGACGAGCGGCGCGGTCGAGGAGCCGTCCGCGATGACGCGGACGATCCCTTCGATCACGGAGCGTGGAGCACTCGGTGGTGGTCGCCCGGCGGCGACCACGGGGAGAGACGGCTCGTCAGGAGGTCGGAGGGGCGCGCGGAGACGTCGCGGGGCGGTGCCCGCGGTCCGGTCGCGAGGGGACGGAGGTGGACCGGGTCCGGCGCGTCGCGGTCGGCGCGGGCGGCCGGGTCGGGTCGGTCGGGAGGAGGGAATGGACGGTCGGAGGCGGCGCGGCGTCGGCGCGCTTCGTCCCGCGCTCGGTCGGCGCCGGCCGGGCGACCTGCTCGTCGATGTCCTGGTGCGTGTGCTCGTGGCCGCCGCACCGGTCGTGCGAGTGGACCGACGGCCCGGGCGCGGACTCGTCGACGGCGGCGATCGCCGGCGCCGAGTCGTGGTGGTGATGGTGATGGAGGGTGTCGGCGCCGTGGTGGTGCGAATGCGCGAACGCGTGGATCGGCAGGGTCAGGACCTGCAGAGCCAGACAGAGCGCGATCGATCCGCTTCGGAGGCGGCGCATGGGCGGGATGGTACGGCAATCACGGGCCGCGAAGCAACTCCTCCACCGCCTCGACCAGCTTGTCGCTCTTCATCCCCGCCGCCTTCCCGCGCGCGATCGCCTCCTCCGGCGACGCGCCGCCGCGGAGACCCTGGTAGGCGGCCCAGAGCGCGCCGACGCGGTTCGACGAGCCGCAGTGCACGAGCACGCCCTCCTCGCGTCCCTCCAGGAGATCGGCGAACCGATCGACGACCTCCTTCGTCGGCTTCCGGTCGACGAGCGGGAGGTGGGCGTACTCCATCCCGAGCTCCTTCGTCGTGGCGGCGACGTCGAAGTCGAGCTTCTCGGTCTCCGGCGCGCTGAGGATGTTCACCACCAGGCCGACGCCGCCGTCGTGCGCGAGCTTCAGGCCCTCTGGCGTCGGCTTCCCGGTGAACCGCATGCCGTCGAGCCGGAACGCATTCTTGAAGTGCGGGGCGAGCGTCTCGTCGACGACCGCGAGCGTGGCCCGGCTGAGGCCGCGCGCCTCGAGTTCGACGGACAGCGTGCTTCCGGGCCGCAGCTCCGGCGGCGCGGTCAGCGCCAGCGTGCCGCGTCGGTTCGGCTGCGGAATCGGCACGGGTTCCGCGCCGGTGAAGAAGC
>JAUIEL010000010.1 GCA_030428825.1 bacterium | reverse complement strand
CCGTGACGGAACGCATCGATCACGAGCGACTCGGCCGCACGACGCGGTGGAGGATCCTGGCTCTCGTGTCGCTGCTCGTGGCGCTGATGGCGGTCGGCCTGCTCAGCCTCCGGGCGCTGAAGCGCGCGACCGACGAGGAGGAGCGGGCGATCTCCCTCCTCCTCGCGATCGATCGGTTCGAGACCGCCCTGCGGGACGCGGAGGTCGGCCAGCGCGACCACCTCCTCACGGGCGACGAGCGGGGGCTCGAGCGGTTCGAGGCGGCGGCGAAGGAGCTCGAGCGGCGACGGGGGGAGGTCGTCGAGGCGGCGCGAGGGGACGACGAGTTCCTGGAGGACGTGGAGCGGCTGGAGGAGAGCGTGACGACGCGCCTCGCCGAGCTGCGGCGCGCGGTCACGATGCTCCAGGATCGAGGCTCCGAGGAAGCGGGGGAGCTGGTCGTCGCGATCGAGGACTCCGCGGCGGCGGCCTCCCTCCGCGAGCAGCGGCAGGTGAGTCGGGCGGAGATCGAGCGTCGCACCCGCGCCCGCGCGGAGGAGGTCGAGGGGAGCTACCGCGTCGCGATGATCAACCTCGCGGTCGGCGGCGTGCTCGGCATCCTCGTCCTCGGCGTGCTGATCCTCTCGATGAGCCGGAACCTCCGCCGGGAGCGGATGCACATCCTCGAGCTGGAGGACCAGCGGGAGCTCCTCCGCGCGACGCTGTCGGGGATCGACGACGTCGTGATCACGACCGCGCGCGACGGGAGCGTGCGATTCGCCAACCGGCTCGGCGAGCAGGTCTTCGCGCGCCATCAGCTCGAGGAGCTCGGCCGCCGCGTCCACGACGAGGTCGTCGGGCGCGGGATGGAGATCACCGGCACGCCGCCGAAACCGGAGCTCCGCCACCTGACCGACGGCGAGGAGACGCTCCGCTCGTTCGAGAGCCGGACCGCCCCGATGCGGGATCTCGAGGGGCGCATCGCGGGGGCGGTGACCGTCCTGCGGGACGTCAGCGAGGTCCGCCGGATGCGGCAGACCGTGACCGAGAGCGAGGCGCTGAAGAGCGCGATCCTCGACACCGCGTTCGACTGCATCGTCACCGTCGACGAGTCCGGGACCGTGATCGAGTTCAACCCCGCGGCGTGCCGGACGTTCGGCTACGACCGGGTCGACGCGATCGGGCGGAAGATCACCGAGCTGCTGATCCCGGAGGAGTTCCGCGACGCGTGCGCGAAGGGGATGGCACGGTACCTCGAGACCGGCGAGCCGCGCATCCTCGGCCGGCAGGTCGAGCTGACGGGCATGCGCGCCGACGGCTCGACGTTCCCGGTCGAGGCGTTCATCTCCGAGATCTCGTTCGGCGGGCGGACCTGCTTCACCAGCTACCTTCGCGACATCACCGAGCGCCGTCGGAACGAGGAAGCGCGCGAGGTCCAGATCCGGCTGCTCGCGCTCGCCGCGGACGTCGGCGCGGCGCTCGCCCGGCCGGGCACGCTGGCCCAGGTCCTGAACGACTGCGCCGCCGTGATGGCCGCCCAGCTCGACGCGCGGGCGGTCCAGATCTGGCTGCGCGAGAGCCGGACGGAGACCGTGCTCCGGGTCGGGGCGGCCGGGGACGCGGGCGCCGCGGGCGCCGACGAGCGGCGGTCGCTCGCGGACGGCTCCCCGATCGCGCGCGTCGTCCGGTCCGGCGCGGCGGAGACGGTCGCCGGCGACCAGGGCTCGGTCGTCTGCCACCCGGTGCTGCTCGACCAGCGGGCGATCGGGGCGATCGTCGTCCACTTCGACGAGGAGCCGTTCCTCTCACCCGGCGAGGCGGTGGCGTCGGTGGCGACCGAGATCGCGCTCGGGATCGCGCGGCTCCGGTCGGAGGATCGGGTGCAGAACCTGTTGGAGAAGGAGCGCGTCCGGTCCGAACGACTGGAGGAGATCTCGGCCGCCGCGGCGACGATCCACGCCGCGAACACCCGATCGAGCGTGATCGGCGTGGTGCAGGAGGAGACGAGGCGCATCCTCGAGGCGGTGCGCGCGGAGGTCGAGTTCGGGGAGGAACCGCCGTCGCCGGAGCCGAACGAGCTCGCCGCGCCGCTCCGGGGGCGGGACGGCCGCTCGGTCGGCTACCTGAGGCTCTTCTCGGAGGAGCCGGGTGAGTTCGATCGCCTCGACCGGTTCCTCCTGAGCCAGCTCGCGGACATGGCCGCGGTCGCGCTCGACAACGCCCGCCTCTACACCGAGCTGCAGGAGGGGGCGCGCCGCAAGGACGAGTTCCTGGCGACCCTCGCGCACGAGCTCCGGAACCCGCTCGCGCCGATCCGGAACGCGCTCCGCGTCATGGAGCACTCGAAGGACGACCCGGCCGTGGTGTCGCGGTACCGCGAGACGGTCGAACGGCAGGTCCGACACCTCGTGCGGCTGGTCGACGACCTGCTCGACATCTCCCGGATCGACCGCGGCAAGCTGAGCCTGAAGCGGCGGCGCGCCCCGCTCGACCGCATCGTCGAGGCGGCGGTCGAGGCGAGCCGGCCGGTGATCGAGGAGAACGGGCACGCGCTCGACGTCTCCCTCCCGGACGACGCGATCGTGGTCGACGTCGACGAGGACCGCATGGTGCAGGTCCTCCTGAACCTCTTGAACAACGCGGCGAAGTTCACCGAGCACGGCGGTCACATCGCGCTGTCGGTTCGGGCCGAGGGGCCGGTGGCGAGGGTGCGCGTCGAGGACGACGGGATCGGGATCGCGCCCGAGCAGGCGACGAGGATCTTCGACCTGTTCGCGCAGGCCGGCCGGCGGAGCGACCGCGCGACCGGCGGTCTCGGCGTCGGGCTCTCGCTGGTCCGGCGCCTGGTGGAGATGCACGGCGGCTCGGTCGAGGTCGAGTCGGAGGGGGTCGGCCGCGGGAGCGCGTTCACGGTCACGATCCCCGTGGCGGCGGCGGAGGCGGCCGCGGGTTCCGGAGGCGCCGCGCCCGCCGCCGCGGCGGAGCCCGACGCGACGACGCGGTCGATCCTCGTGGTGGACGATCAGCGAGACTCGGCGGACACGTTGGCCGCGCTGCTCCGGATGATGGGGCACGAGGTCCGGACCGCGTACGACGGCGAGGAGGCGGTCGAGCGCGCGCGCGAACGGACGCCGGACCTCGTCGTCCTCGACATCGGCCTCCCCGGGATCACCGGGTACGACGCGGCGCAGCAGATCCGCAGGCTCCCCGACGGCGAGCGGGCGTACCTCGTCGCGCTGACCGGGTGGGGACAGGAGGCGGCGCGGAAGCGGTCGCTCGACGCCGGCTTCGACCGGCATCTCGTGAAGCCGCTCGACCCGGCCGCGCTCGACGACGTGCTGGCGGCGCTGCCGAGGATCCCGACCGGGACGAACGACCAGGGAGACGAGAGATGACCGGTGACCGGACCGAACGGAGCAAGCTGCGGCACGACCTCCGCGGCCCCCTCAACACGATCGCCCTCACCATCGAGGTGACCCGGCGACGGCTCGCGCAGGCGGGGACGGTCGACGAGGCGGTCTCCGGAGCGTTCGACACGATGCGCGCCGAGGTCGACCGGCTCGACGAGATGATCCGGACCCGGCTCGCGGACCCGTCGGACGACTGAGCGGAGGGCGTCCCGGATGAAGTCGCTCCTCGCGCTCGGATCGTTGGTGTCGGTGGCGTCGTCGCTCGCCGCGACGGTGCACGTCCTCCTCCGCTACCGGCGGCCGACGACCGCGGTGGCGTGGCTCTTCGCGGTCTGGCTGATCCCGATCCTCGCGCCGATCGCGTACGTCGCGCTCTCGGTCTACGAAGGGCCGCGCTCGATCCGCCGCCGCCGGGGACGCGGGGCGAGCCTGCGCCGCCGCGCCGGCGTGGACGGGGCGGAGCGGGACGCGCTCCCGGACGCGGCGCGGCTGGTCGAGCTCCCGCGCGGCGACGCGCCGTTCGCGTTTCGGCCGGGTCACCTCCTCGAGATCGCGGAGGACGCCGACCGCTCGCTCGAGCGGATGCTGGAGACGCTCGAGGGGGCCGAGCGCGAGATCCTGGTCCAGACGTTCATCCTCGGGTCGGGAGAGGTGTTGGAGGCGCTCCTCGACGTCGTCGCCCGCAAGAGTCGGGAGGGGGTCGACGTGCGGCTCCTGTTCGATCCGATCGGGACCGTCCCGCTGCCGGACGAGGTGCCGCGGCGGCTCGGCGAGAGCGGCGTCCGCGTGGCGACCTTCCTGAAGCCGAACCCGCTGAAGGGGCGGTTCCAGGTGAACTTTCGGAACCATCGGAAGCTCGTGGTCGTCGACGGCGCCGTCGCGTTCCTCGGCGGACGGAACTGGGCGGACGAGTACTTCGAGCGGGGGGACGCCCGACCCGCGCGCGACCTGACGGTCTCCGTGCGGGGGCCTTCCGTCGCCGGGCTGCGGCGGGTCTTCCTCGAGGACTGGGCGCTCGCGTCGGAGGAGGCGGAAGAGGAGGAGGCCCCCGTCCCGCCGTACGAGCCCGGGCCGCCGGCGTCGGAGGAGGGGGGCGCGTGGGCTCGGCCGTATCCGATCGGGCCGGACGAGTCGGGCCTCCTCTTCACCGACGTGCTCGCGGCGGCGATCGGCCGGGCCCGGAAGAGCGTCTTCGTCGCGTCCCCGTACTTCGCGCCCGGCGCGGCCCTCGCCAGCCGGCTGCGCGAGGCGGCGCTGGCCGGGGTCGACGTCACGATCCTCCTCCCCCGGCGCTCCGACCTGCGGATCGGCGACCTCGCCGCGCGGCACTTCGCGCGGGAGCTCGCGTCGGTCGGCGCGACGTTCCGGCTGTACGAAGGGTTCCTCCACGCCAAGGCGGTCGTCGTCGACGACGCGTGGGCGACGTTCGGGAGCCTCAACTTCGACCAGCGGTCGTTCCAGCTCAACTACGAGCTGAACCTCGAGGTGCTCGACGAGCGGTTCGCGCGGTCGCTGCGGGCGTACTTCGACGACCTCCTCGCGGAGAGCGTCGCGCTCGATCCGGACGAGAAGCTCGGCGTCCTCCGTCGGCTCGGCGAGCGGGCGAGCGCCCTGTTCGAGCCGTTGCTGTAGGCCGCGCGGCGCGCGGTCAGCCGATCGCCTCCTCCAACGCGGTCTCGATCCAGCGCCGGTCGGGCGCCGGAAGGTCGCGCGCGAACGCGGCCTCCGCGGCGGCGCGCGCCTCCTCCTCCAGCAGCGCGCGTCTCTCCTCGCACCTCGCCACGCCGCGGAGGTCGCCGAGCACGCGCAGGAGGCGGGCGACGACGGAGAGGTGGCTGCCGGCCGCCCGGCGGATCTCGCCCGGCCCGTCGCGCACGAGGTCCTCGAACCGGAGGACGTCCCGGACCACCCGGACCGCGCCCTCGTCGTCCTTCACGCACGCCGGGAGGAACGGCCGGTCGGCGACCCGGGCGAGCGCGGCGCCGATGTCGTCGAGACAGGTGAGGGCGGTGAACGGGTCGTTGATCCCCGGCGACAGCGCCCGGAGCGCGATCTCCACCAGCTGGTCGAACGAGTACGCGAGGTCCTGGGCGTCGGTCCGCTGGAAGCCGATCGAGAACGCGGCGCGCAGCTCCTCCTCCGGCTCGTCGGCGTCGAGCACGTCGAGGCCCGTGACGATTGGCGACGACTCCATGACGAACGCGCCGGCGCGGACCGGGCAGCCGATCCGTCCGCCGCCGCGCCGCGCGACCCTCGCGAGCGCCTCGTAGTCGATCGCCTGCACGTACCCCGTGGTCCCCGCGCGGAGCACGTCGGAGTCGTCGCGTCCGGCGGCGTCGAGGAACGCCTCGTCGGGCGGTTCGGTCGCGTCGTCGTCGGAGCCCTCCCCCTCGTCCCCCTCGTCCGGGAGGAAGGCATCGATCGCGCGGGAGAGGTGGCGGCGGACGTCGGCGACGACGGTGTCCGTCTGGATGCCGACGGCGACGTGATGGACGAAGTAGATCAGGAGTCCGAAGGAGAGGAGGCCGAGCACGAGCGCTCCGGCCATCGAGAGCCGCGGCACGAACGCGCCGTCGAGCGACTCGAGGGCGGCGAGCGACGTGAGGAGCGCGAGGCAGTAGACGTGCGTCGCGACGAAGCCGCCGAGGACGACCTGGTTGGCGCGGTCGCGGATGAAGTTCCGCAGGAGGCGCGGCCCGAGCTGCTGCGACGCGAACGAGAGCGCGACGATCAGGACGGAGAACGAGACCGTCGCGATGGTGATCGTCGACCCCGCGATCCCCGAGAGGAGGGCGCGGGCGGCGTCGAGCGCGGCGTCCTCGGCCCACGACGGGAAGAGATCGGCGAGCGCCTCGCGACGGTCGAGGTGGACGGTCAGCGTGACCAGCCCGAGCGCGGCGAGCGAGAGGAGGGTCGGGAGGAACCAGAAGCTCGTGCGGAGGCGTTCGAGGAGCGACGCCCGGAGGCCGCGGCGGGAGAGCTGTCGGTCCTGTCGTGAGGTCATCGGCCGTTCGTTCCCCGAGCGGAGGTGCGTCCACCCCGGATTCCAGCGACCCGGGCCCGGTCCGGCTCAGGATTAAAGGGTCCATCGGTCGATCCGACATCACGGAGTGACGTTCCAGGTCGAGGAGTTCGATGACGCCGAGGCGGCTCACGTTCCGGTCGGTGCTCGTCGGCATGGTGCTGGCGATCCTCACGATCGCCGTCGGGTTGATCGGGACGACCTCGTACCTGAACGCCAAGTTCGTCGTCGGCGACCTCTCGATGCGGGTCTTCGAGCAGACGTCGCGCCGGATCCACGACCGGATCGAGCGCCTCGTCGAGGACGCGGCGTTCGCCAACCGCGTCCACCGCAAGGAGCTCGACGGCCGGACCCTGACCGCCGACGACTTCCCGGCGATCGCAGGGCGGTTCCGAGAGTCGATGCAGCTCGCCCCCGACTTCACGTACCACGCGGTCGGGCTTCGGACCGGCGACTACATGCACGTCGTGCGGCGGCCTTCCGGGCGGATCGAGACGAGGTTCAGCCGCGTCGGCGAGGACGGCGTCAGCGAGCACCACGACTACGACATCACCGAGGACGAGTGGATCGACCTCGGCGTCGGCCGCTCCGACTTCGATCCGCGCGTGCGGCCGTGGTTCGAGGCGGCAGAGGGGCGGGGCGAGCAGATCTGGACGCCGGTCTATCTGTTCCGGAACCCCCCGGACCCCGACGTCCCCGGCGTGACGTGCGCGTCGCCGCTCCGGGACGAGAACGGCGACTTCGTCGGCGCCGTGACCGTCGACTTCGACCTCGCGTCGCTCAGCCGGTTCCTCGGCGGGCTGCGCGTCTTCGAGCGCGGCGACGCGTTCGTGGCCGAGATCGACGAGGAGGGGACCGTGCGGCTGATCGCCCACGCCGACCCGTCGCAGATCGTCGAGCCGTCGCCGACCGGGCAGAGCGCGCTCCGGCCGATCGACGCGATCCCTCGGCCGTCGCTCCGATCGCTCGCGCAGCGGGTCCCCGCCGGGATCGTGCTGGACGACGGGCCGCTCGCGCGGATCCCGTTCGACGCGGAGGGCGAGCCGTACGTCGGCGGCTATCGCGCGCTCGGCGCCGAGGCCGGCGTCCGCTGGATCATCGGCGTCGGTGTCCCGGAGCAGGAGCTCATGGGGACGGTCCGGCGCTCGAACTACGAGACGGCGCTGATCGGGCTCGCCAGCGTCCTCCTCGCGATCCTGTTCGGGATGCAGCTCGCGCGGAGGATCTCCGGCCCGATCCAGCGGCTGGCGAAGGAGACCGAGCAGATCGCGGCGCTGAACCTCGAGCCGACCGTGCTCGAGCGCTCGAAGCTGGTCGAGATCGATCTCCTCTCGACCGCGCTGGAGGAGATGAAGGCGGGGCTCCGCTCGTTCCAACGGTTCGTCCCGACCGAGGTGGTCCAGGCGACGGTGCGCGGGGGACGGGACCTCTCGATCGGCGGCGAGCGCCGGAAGATGACCGTGCTGTTCGCGGACCTCGTCGGGTTCTCGAACATGACCGAGAAGTGCCGGCCGGAGGAGCTGGTCCGCGTCGTGAACTGCTTCCTCGAGGTCGCGACCGGATCGATCGTCGCGTACGGCGGGACGATCGACAAGTACATCGGCGACGCCGTCATGGCGTTCTGGGGCGCGCCGAAGCCGTCGGAGACGCACGCGGCGGACGCCTGCGCGGCCGCGCTCCGGATCCAGAGCCAGCTCGACGACCTCGCCTACGCGCTCCGGTTCAGCGGGATGCCGAAGCCGCAGGCGCGGATCGGGATCAGCACCGGCGACCTCGTCGTCGGCAACGTCGGGTCGACGATCCGCCTGAACTACACGGTCCTCGGGGACCACGCGAACCTCGCGTCGCGGCTGGTCGCCATCAACAAGGTGTACGGCACCCGGATCCTCCTCTCCGACACGACCCGCGACGCGGCGGGGGAGGGGATCGTCGCCCGGCCGTTCGAGCCGGTCCTCGTGAAGGGGCGTTCGGCCGAGAACCTCGTGTACGAGCTGATCGCGCTCCGGGAGGACGCCTGCGACGAGGACCTCGAGCTGGTCGAGGTGTCGCGCGCCCTCCTCGAGGCGTACCTCGCCCGCGACTTCGAGGAGGCGTCGGCGATGGCGCACCGCATCCTCGCGCTCCGTCCGTCGGACGCGTTCGCGCGGACGATCCTCGACGACTGCCGGGCGATGCGCCGCGGCGAGGTCGACGACAGCTGGACCGGCGCCCGGCGTGTGGTCGTGACGGACGGCATCCCGGACTGAGCCCGGTCGAGCGCGACCCGGCTCGGCGCTTGACCCCCGGGGGCGATTCGCGTGAGGTGGCGCGTGACGGCGGGCGGAGGACCATCCCGGTGACGAAAGCGGTCGCCCTCGTCCGCGCCCCGGCGACGCCCTCGCCCGCGCGGACCGTCGCTCCGGTCCGCAGCGCCTGGATCGTCTCGCCGCGGGTCGACCTCGCGTGCGTCGTCCTCTCCCCGGTCCTCGCCCTCCTCGCCGTCGTCGTGCTCCTCGGGCTCGTCGAGTCGTTCGGGTCGGCGGCGTCGCTCGAGCGGACCCGGGTCCGGCTCGGCTTCTTCACCGCGGTCTGGACCGGCGCCCATCTCGTGGCGGTCTTCTTCCGCAGCCACGCCGACCCGGAGGTGTTCGCGCGCCACCGGATCCGGTTCGTGGTCGTGCCGCCGCTCCTCTACCTGGCGCTCCTCTCCTCGGCCTGGGTGACGACGACGGCGCTGGTGGTGACCGCGCTGTGGGACGTCTGGCACACGGCGATGCAGAGCTTCGGGCTCGGGCGACTCTACGACGCGCGGGCCGGGAACTCGGCCGAGGAGGGGCGCGGCCTCGACCTCGCGGTGAACGTGGCGGTCTACGTCGCGCCGATCCTCGCCGGCCTGAGCCTCGTGCCGACGCTCGCCTGGTTCGAGCTCTACTCGGCGCTCGGGTGGGAGGGGCCGGCCCGCTTCCTCGTCGGGGTGGGGGAGTTCGCCGGTCCGATCCGCGCGGCGGCGATCGGCGGAGGGGGGGCGGTCGTCGTCGTCTGGCTGGTCCGGCTCCGGGCGCGGATGCGGCGGGGGTACCGGCCGGCGCGCGCGAAGCTCCTCCTCCTCGGGTCGACCGCGGTCGCGTCGATCGTGGCGTGGGGGTTCCTCCCGCCGCTCGAGGCGTTCGTGACCGCGAACCTCTGGCACGCGCTGCAGTACTTCGTGATCGTCTGGGCGACCGAGCGGGACCGCATCGGCCGCGTGCTCGGGCCGGGGCGGCTCGGGCTCCCGCCGGTCGCGACGCTGGTGGCGTACGGGCTCTTCCTCGCCGTCGCCGGACTGCTGTACGTCGGCGTCGCCGAGTCCGCGCTCCGGGCGTGCCTCGCCGCCGCGCTCGTCTGCTCGATCCTGCACTTCTGGTACGACGGCTTCGTCTGGTCGGTCCGCCGCCGGCACGTGTAGCGCCTCAGTCGCCGGGGTCGAACGAGTTCCCGTCGTACGTGTTGTCCCCCTCGTCGGTCTCGTCGTTCAGCGGGAGGCCGGCGTTCTTCTTCGCCTCGTTCCCGACGAACGTGTTCGCGACGCCCTGGACGTGGAACCCGTCGCCGAGCCCCTTCTTCGCCTTGTTGGAGAGGACCGCGCCGCCGGTGCCCGTGGCCGTGACCGCGAAGCCGGCGCCGGCGTTGGCGCGGGAGAGGTTCTGCTCGAACGTCGCGCCCGTGCCGTCGTAGCGGAACCCCGCGTCGGCGCCGTCGCGGCAGGAGTTCCCCCGGACGGTCGCGGCGTCGGCGTCGGCGGCGACGTGGACGCCGGGGCCGCCGGCCGCGGTGACGTCGTTGTCGACGACCTCGACCTCGTCGGCGCCGGTCGCGCCGTTGCCGACGAGGACGCCGGCGGCGCCGGACCGTTCGACCGTGTTCCCCTCGATCCGGACCCGCGCGCCGAGGACGGAGATCCCGGCCCCGCCGACGTCGCGGACGACGCACCCCTTCACGTCGGCGTCGTTCGTCCCGACCCGGATCCCGTCGCCGCCGACGTCCTCGACCCGGCACTTCACGAGGGAGACGGTCGCCGCGCCGACCTCGATGCCGTGGCCGTTCGGGACGTCCTCGACCCGGCACTTCTTCAGCACGACGCCGGACGAGACCGCGACGCCGACGCCGACGTCGTCGGCCGTGTTCCGGAACCGGAGCCCCTTCACGGTGACGTTCGAGCTGAAGACGACGCCGAGCGGCCGCCCGTCCCCGCCCGCGTCGACCACGACGACGTGCCCCTTCCTCGCCCGGACCGTGAGGTCGGTCTTCGAGATCGAGAGCTCCTCGAAGTAGGTCCCCTTCGAGACCAGGACCACGTCCCCCGGCGCCGCGGCGTCGATCGCCGCCTGGATCGTGGCGTGATCCTTCGGGACGCGCAGCTTCGCCGCCTCGGCGTCGGCGAGGAGCGGCAGGAGGACGGCGAGGCGAAGGAGGACGTGTCGCATGGGGGGCGGCGGGCGGGGAGACCGGCTCGATCCTCGATATCGACCGATCCGCTCGCCCGCCTGCAGTCCCCGCCGACTCGCGCCGCCGGGCGGGTCGGGACGATCCGTCACGGAAAAATGGAGAAACGACCAAGGGACTCCGCGGCCGAATCCGCGTCTTCCCCTGTCGGGCGAGAGGGCCCGACGAACACAGGAAACGGAGTCACCGATGTCCCGCTCGACGATCCTCGCCCGCTCGCCCGCCCGTCGTCCCGCGCTTTCTTCTTCCTGGATTCGATGGGGAGGCGCCGCCATCGCCGCGGCGCTCCTGGCGGCCCCAGACGCCCGCGCCGGTGACCCTCCGAACCTCGTGGCGAAGACGATCTCCGGCCCCGGTCAGGTCGAGGTCGACAGCAAGGTCCTCGCGACCGTCCGCATCGAGAACCTCGGCGGGCCGCTGGTCGGGGACTACACCGCCCACGTCGTGCTGAGCCAGGACCTGACGATCGACCTGAACGACCCGATCGTCGCCACGATCGAGGACGACTTCATCGGCCCGCAGAGCGTCCTCTGCACGATCCCCGAGACGCTCCCCGACGTGAAGCACGTCTGGGGCCTGGTCATCGAGCCGGCCGCCGGTGAGGTCGAACTCTCCGACAACTGGGGCGTCGGCCAGTTCGTGGACGTCATCTTCGTCGACCTCGAGCTGGAGGACCCGACCCCGATCGAGGCGTTCGTCCGGACGACGGAGGACCTCCTCGAGCCGATCCCGGTCCGCCTGGTGAACGTCGGCACGCCGGAGAGCATCGTGGTCTTCTCGACCACCCTCCTCTCGCCGGCGCCGTGGCTCGAGATCGATCCGCCGAACAGCTTCGCGGTCGGCGGCCAGCCCGGGAACGACATCTTCCTCCAGTTCGACCACTCCGCGCTGGCGACGGGGACCTACTCGACGACGATCCGCTTCCAGAACATCTACCACGAGGCGGACTTCGTCGACCTCGACGTCCAGCTGACCGTCGGCCCCGCGTTCTTCGTCCCCGGCCACCGCATCTACGGACAGATCTCCCACGAGGGGGACATCGACGAGCTCGAGTTCGACGCGATCGAGGGGATGAAGCTCCGCCTCAAGATCCACAACAGCACCGGCACGCTCAGCACCAAGGTCACGATCCTCGACACCGAGGGGAAGGTCGAGCTGACGAAGACGTTCAAGCACTCGAAGGACGACGTCAAGAAGACCCTGAAGATGAAGTCGTCGGGCCGCAAGCTGATGCGGATCGAGAGCGCGAAGGGGTACGGCCAGTACGCGATCAAGACCCAGCGGAAGCTGCCGAAGCAGGGGAAGTCGCACGTCGTCAAGCTGAACGGGCTGGGCCAGAACGAGACCTATGAGGCGGAGGTCCTCCTCCTCCCCGGCGCGAAGCTCGACTTCGGCGCCGACCCGAACGCGAAGTTCACCGGCCAGCTCGAGCTCGGTCTGCAGGGTCCGGCCGGCCAGGTGTACGACATGTCCGGGCTGTCGGTCGACCCGCAGGGCGGCAAGAGCATCGAGGGGCTCGAGTTCGACGACACGATGGGCTCGTTCCGGATCCTGGTCAGCGGCTTCGGCGGCGGCAAGAAGGAGAAGGTGAAGCTCCGGATCCTCCCGTGGCAGCCGGGCCCGGCGAAGGGGAAGATCTACCTCGACTGATCGACTCTCGTCCGCCGAGGCGAGCGGGGGTCGGGGCGGCGGAGCCGGGCGAGGCTCCGCCGCCCTTCTTGCGTCTCGGTGTCCCGACCCGCGGCTCTCCTCGGGGACTCGCTATCCTCTCGGTCCTCGGAGGTCCCATGTCGTCATTCCGCCCGCTGCTCCTCGCCCTTCTTCCGTTCGTCGTCGCCGGCTGCGCCGAGCCGTCGCTCGCCCCCGTCGATCCGCCGGCGCTCGAGGCGCCCGCCGAGGCGTCGGTCCTCGAGAAGGACCTGAACGAGGGGTTCCGCTCCCCCGACCTGAAGGTGGACGAGTTCGTCGAGCGGTTCGAGGGGGAGTCGCGCGAGATCTTCCGCGAGCGGTCGCGGATCCTCGACGTGCTCGCGCTCCGGCCCGGGCTCGACGTCGCCGACGTCGGCGCGGGGACGGGGTTGTTCGCGTTGCCGATGGCCCGCGCGGTCGGACCGGACGGCGTCGTCCACGCGGTCGAGATCGCGCCGAACTTCGTCGAGCTCATCGAGGAGCGCGCCGCCGCCGAGGGGCTCTCGAACCTCCGGACGGTCCTCTGCACCGAGTCGGACGCGCGGCTCGAGGCCGGGTCGGTCGACCTCGTCTTCGTCTGCGACACGTACCACCACTTCGCGTACCCGGCGTCGACGCTCGCGAGCCTGCGCCGCGCGCTCCGGCCGGGCGGCCGGCTGGTGGTCATCGACTTCGAGCGGATCCCCGGCGTGAGCCGCGAGTGGCTGCTCGACCACGTGCGGGCCGGGAAGGAGGTCTTCCGGGCCGAGATCGAAGCGGCCGGCTTCCGGTTCGACGAGGAGGTCGCGATCGCCGGCCTCGAGGAGAACTACTGCCTCACGTTCACGCGTCCGTGACCGGGGGGGCGGGCGCGTCGTCGCCCGCGGAGGGGAGCTGGAGGAGCGGGCCGGCGGGGAGCGGCCGGTAGAGGACCGCGACCCGGCCGACGAGGCCGGCGAGCGCGGCGTCCGTCGCCTCGGCCAGCCGCGCCGCGTCCGTCTTCCGGTCCCGCCCCGGGGCGAGCCGGACCTTCAGCAGCTCGGTCCGGTCGAGCGCGGCGAGGACTTCGGCCCGCGCCGTCTCGGTCACGCCTTCCGCGCCGAGCCGGACGGTCGGTTTCATCGTCTGCGCGCGGCTCCGGAGCCACCGCCGCTGGGCGCCCGTCAGTTCGATCATGTCCCGAGGCTATATTCGCACGCCCCAGGAGGTGCCATGCTTTCTCTCTCGACCCCGCTCCCGATCGTGTTCGCGCTCGCGGTCGCTCCCGTCGTGGAGGGGCCGGAGGAACGGTCCGACCTCGAGTCGACGATCGCCGATCTCGCCGCGCCGATGGTCGAGGAGCAGGCGCTCGGCCTCGTGTTCGGCGTCCGGACCCCGTCCGAGCGCGTGGTCCGCGGCTTCGGCCGGGTGGCGTTCGACGACGAGAGGATCCCCGACGGCGACACCGTCTTCGAGATCGGCTCGGTGACGAAGGTCTTCACCGGCCTCCTGCTCGCGGACGCCGTCGAGCGCGGCCGGGCCGCCCTCGACGACCCGATCGAGCGTCACCTCCCGGAGGGGGTCGACGTCTGCGACGACGAGGGGCCGGTGACGCTCCGTCACCTCGTGACGCACACGTCCGGCCTCCCCCGGATGCCCGAGAACTTCGCCCCCCGCTCGCTCGCGGAGCCGTACGTCGACTACGACGCGGCGGCGCTGCACGCCTACCTCGCCGACTTCGTGCTCGAGTCGGAGCCGGGCACGGCGTACGCGTACAGCAACCTCGGCTCGGGGCTGCTCGGGGGGCTGATGGCGCGCGCGCACGGCGCGGCCGGCTACGAGGAGGCGTTGCGCGAGCGGATCTTCGTCCCCCTCGGGCTGGAGGACACGACGATCACGCTCGACGAGCGGCTCGGCGCGCGCTTCGCGGACGCGGCCGTCTCGAGCACCAAGGCGGCGCACGCGTGGGAGTTCGACGCGCTCGCGGGGTGCGGCGCGATCCGCTCGACCGTGAACGACTTGTTGCGGTTCGGTGAGGCGCAGCTCGACGCCGACGGGCCGCTCGCGGCGTCGATCGCGCGGTCCCACGAGCGACTCTTCGACGGCCGGCCGCCGGTGGCGTACGGATGGCACCTCTCCGCCGGCGGGAGGACGCTCTGGCACAACGGTCAGACCGGCGGCTACCACGGCTGGCTCTCGGTGAACCTCGACACGGGCGTCGTGGTCGCCGCCCTCTCGAACGGCGGCGCCGGCAACCGGGTCGACGCCGCGGCGCAGCAGGTGGCGGCCGCCGCGGGGGGCTGACGCCGCGGGCGCTCCTCGAACGCCGGCGCGCCGACGGGGGAGGGTAGGATCGGAGGAATGCCCAGGCCCACCTCCCTCCGCGCCCGGCTCGTCCTGGCGGCCGTCGCGACCGTCGTCTCGCTGCTGGTCGCCGCGGTGGCGTACCGGCGGCTGGCGGCGCCGCCGGTCGACAGCGTCGCGGTGGTCGACAACCGCGACCGCCTCGACGCGCTCCTCCGCGGTCGGGCGATCGACCCCGCCCGGCTGGCGCCGAGGCCGCTCGACGACGAGCGCGCCGACGTCGTGCGCGAACCGCTCTCGCTGAACACGGCGCGGGTCTTCTTCACGCAGGCCGGCGTGAACCGCCCGTTCAACCAGGAGTTCTACTACGCGCGCGCGCCGAACCTCGAGTTCCGGGTCGAGTGGCCGGAGCATCCCGACGGAGCGTACGTCGTGAAGACGAACTCGCTCGGCATGCGCGAGGACGAAGAGGTCTTCCCGATCCGGCCCGACCTGCGCGTGATCGTGACCGGCGACTCGCACACCGACGGCGTCTGCTCGAACGACGAGTCGTTCGCGAGCCGTCTCGAGGCGCTGCTCGCGGCGCGCGACGCCGAGCGGCACGTCGAGGTGCTGAACGCGGCGGCCGGCGGCTACAGCTTCTACAACTACCTCGGCGTCTTCGAGCACTACCGCTACCTCGAGCCGCACGTCTTCGTCATGGCCGTCTACGGCGGGAACGACTTCTCCGCGATGGTCGGGCTGCAGCGGTACTTCCATCACCGCCCGCCGCCGCACCGACGCGAGCCGGGGGTCGCGCAGCTCGTGGGGGACGACGCCGCGCCGCGCGGGATCGGCGCGCAGGAGCTCGGCCAGGCCCTCCACTTCGCCGACAACCCCGAGGACGTCGCGATCGCGGTCGAGACGGCGACGAGGATCACGCGCGAGATCGACCGGCTGGGTCGGAAGTCGGGGATCCGGGCGATCGTCGTCTACGTCCCGCCGCCGTTCCGCGGCCAGCCGCACCGGTTCGTCGAGGAGACGCGCACGATGCTCGCCCGGGTCGGCCTCGACGAGGCCGAGCTGGCGGTCAGCGACCGGATCGCCGACGCCTGGCTCGCCGCGGTCCGCGAGTCGGACGTTCCGGTCCTCGACCTCCGCCCGCTGTTCCGGAGCGCGGAGGAGTGCCTCTACTTCCGCCGCGACTCCCACATCGACCTCCTCGCCCACGAGCGGATCGCGGACGCGCTCCTGCCGATCGTCGAGTCGGTCCTCGAGGCGCCGTGAGCGAAACGCCGGCTTGCCGGCGTCCATGGGGAGTGAGATCGAGTGGCGGCGATTCCGTGCTCTCACTGTCGGGCTGGCCGGACGCACGACGCTCCTCGCGCTGAAGCTGTTCGCCGCGACGGACGGAGGCCCGACGAGCGTTCACTTTCAAGACCTCGTCGCATTGGCTCCGAGTGACGAGGAGTTGGAGAGAGCGAGGGCCCGGGTCTTGGCGCAGGACATCGCTCCGCAGTGGCCGAACCTCGTGACCGAGGTCGTGGATCATGTTCGCAGGCGGTGAGGTGCTGTCGGCCCGGCTGCGAGAGTGCGCGGTCGCGGTCTGCTGGAGGCAGTGGCATTCCCTCGCCGCGATCCACCTCGTGGCGGGCCGCCCGTCTGGTCGGTCCATCGTCGACCCGGAGGCCCTCATCCTCTTGACGCTCTCGGTGCGACGACTGGAGCGTCGCGTCGACGATCAGCTTCGATGGTGGGCGGAGGAAGGGAGTTCCCTCCTGAGCGTGCAGCGCATGCGCTCGCTCCTGAAGCTGTATCCGACGTCCCTACGGCACGGGGTCGCGGCGTTCGCCGCGATGGCCACGGATCATGGCGACATGCGTTGGGCGACTCTGGCCGGCGGAGCGAGCGACGCCGCGATCGGGCGGCCCGAGAAGCGACCGCGAGAGCTGCAGCTCCTGGAGCCGTCGACGCTCATGCTGCGACTTCGAGCCGGCTTCGGAGTCGGGGCGAAGGCGGACGCGCTGACCTTCCTGATCGGAATCTCGAGTTTGCTCGGGGAACGAGCCGTGTGGGCTTCGGCCGCGACCATCGCGGAAGGAGTCTCGTATTCCGTGGCATCCATCAGGCGCGCCCTGTCGGACATGTCCTTGGCGCGTCTGGTCGAAACGAGCCTCGATCGACCCGCGCGCCACTCGGTGTCGGTCGACGACTGGGTGAGGTTGTTTCGCTTGGACGAAGCTCCGGGCGTGAACCGTATTGCCGAGGGGGGCCCCGTCGTCCCTGCCTGGCGCTTCTGGGCCCAGATGTACGCTTTCCTGACGTCCGGCCTGGAATTCTCGGAGGGGCTGGGCGCCGACGATGCGTCCGCGGTCGTGCAGGCTTCGCGAGCGCGGGATCTCTTCGAGCGTCACCGCCGGGTGCTGGCCTGGAACGGGATCGAGCCGATCGATCCCCGGCTGTTCCCTGGAGAGCGGTTCCTGGACGCGTTCGAGCAGATCGTCGCGCGGGCGTGCGACTGGATCGAGCGAGAGGCGTGATCGTCGGACGAGGCCCCCTCGGAGCAGCACCGAGATCCGCTCGCCGCGGGACGGGGCACGCCCTCAGCGCCGCTCGGCGCCGCCGTCGATCGTGAGCTCGAGCCGCTGTCCGCCGACGAGGTCGATCGGCCACGACCGGAGCTCCAGCCAGGCGGCGTCGTTCTCCGTCCGGCGAACCTCGAACAGGCGGTACGAGCCGGGCGGGATCGGCCCGAACTCGACCGGGTCCCCGCCGCTCTCCTCGAGGACCGAGTCGTCGTCCGTGGATCGGAGATGCAGCTCGTGCTCGAGAGGCAGGGGCGAGCGGGGACGCACCGTCAGTCGGCAAGGGGGCGAGAGGACGAGCTCCGCGCGGGTGTCGACCCCGTCGCGGACGACGACCACGCGCCGCCGCGTCACGAGCTCTCCCCGGCGCGGGAAGGGGACGGCGGAGATCCGGTACCGGCCGACGGGGAGCCCGTCGTAGCGGACGACCTCTCCCTCCCGGACGTAGCGGTCCCGGAAGTCGCTTCGCCACGGCCCGACGCCGAACGCGTCGTCGAGGAGGAACGGATCGTCGTCGAACCGTTCGAGCTCCACCGCGGTCACGAGCCGCTCCTCGGCCCCGTCGCGTCGGGCGACCGCGACGGTCAGCCGCCCGTCGGCGAGCGCGACGTGGACGTCCGGCATCGGCGACCGGACGGTCAGTCGGCGCCGTTCGACGACCTCGTCCGCGGGTGGCCGCCGCACCTCGAGGACGTAGGTCCCGGGCCGGGCGGCGGGGAGCACGAACCGTCCGTCCGGGCCGGTCGGCGCCTCGGCGACCTCCTCGTCCGGCGGTCGCAGCAGGGCGACCTCCACGTCGGGGACGGGGCGTCCGCCGCGGCGGACCGTGCCGCGCGGGGCGGCGATCCCGAACCGATCGAGCGCCACGTCGTGGACGGCCTCCCGCCCCTCCTCGAGGTCGAGAGCGGCGAGCGCCGTGGGGCCGGCCTCTCGGTCGACCGCCTCCGCCTCGACCTCGAGGCTCCAGCGGCCGGGGGTGAGCGGGCCGAACCGATACGAGCCGCTCGCGTCCGTCCGGGTCCGCGTGGTGTGGCCGTCCCGCGAGACGGAGAGCGGCTGGTCGGGGACCGGGAGCCCGCCGTGCGTGACCCGGCCGACGAGCCTCCCTCCCGCGACGAGGAGGAGGTCGACGCGGGCCTCCGGGAGGCGGGGCCCGACCTCGATCGGCGCGCTCCAGGCCGGCGCGTGCTCCGAATCCCAGGCCACGACCCGCGCCCGCGAACTCGTGAAGCCGGATTCCTCGAACGTCCCGTCCGCGGTCGTCCGCGTCCGTCGGAGGATTCGCCCCTCGGGCCACGACTCGACCCGAACGCTCGCGAACGGGATCGGTCCGCCCGTCGACGCCGCCCGGACCGTGCCGGACACGCGGCCGCCGGCCGGGAGGAGGATCGGGACGACGACGTCCGGCCTCACCCGGAACGGAGCGCTCTCGGCGACGAGGGTTCCGGGCGCCCGGGCGGCGAGGCGGATCGGTTCGGCCGAGTCCGCCACGATGACGCGGAAGTCGCCCGCGGGAAGGAGTCGGGACGCGCGGAGACGGAGGTCCGCGTGCCCGAGGAGCGTGCGCGCCTCCCCTTCGATCCTCCAGACGTGCTCGAGCGTCTCGATCGGCTCCTCGGTCCGCTCGTCGAGCAGTCTCAGCACCACCGGGACGCCGGCGGAAGGTCCGGGCTCCGCGACGGTCAGTTCGAGCGGAGACGAGGGGACGGCCTCGAACTCGAAGATCGATCGGCACCGCGGGAGCTCGAGCGCCTCGATCGAGAACGGACCGTCCTCGGGGACCCGGATCCGGAACGCGCCCGCCCGGTCGGTGATCGTCTGGTCGAGGCGCCGCAGCCGCTCGACCCGGATCGGACCGCGAAGGACCGAGTCGAGCCGGTGACTCCTCACCTCCAGCGCCCCGACCGGCGCTCCGTCGTGGCGCACGGCGCGCCCCTCCAGCGCGACGAGGCGGTCGAGGACGAGCTCGTGCCCTTCCCAGACGTCTCCGGGGCGGAGTTCGCGCGTCGGGAACGGCGACCGGCTCGGACCGAACCCGTCCGCGGACGCGACGAGGACCGTCTCTCCGAGGAGGCGCCAGGTCGGGCGCCCCTCGAACCGTCCCTCCTCGCCGCTGGTCGCGACGACCCGCCCGGTCGTGAGATCCGTCACCTCGGCTCCAGCCACGGATCGACCGTCCGGGTCGACGACGCGACCGGCGATCCGGATCTCCGGGCGGAGGACGAGCGGACGGACGTGGCGCTGGCCGGGGCGCTCGAGCAGGAGGTCGTCGCCGTCCGTCGAGCGCCGTTCGCCGAGGACGGCGTGGATTCGCCAGACCGCGTTCGTCGCGAGCTCTTCCGTCACGAGCCGGCGGGGGAGCGGCAGCACGAACCGGCCGTCCGGACCGGCGGTCGCGGTGCGCGGTCGGACGCGCAGGAACGCGGGAACGGCCACGACGGTCGCGCCGGCCGCTCCCGCCCCGTCCTCCTCGATCACGCGCCCGACGACCGTCGTCGTCCCGGTGACGAACCGCTCGTGGGGGAACGCCTCGTCCTCCGCCGCGCCGTCGGGCCGCTCCGGAGCGCGGTCGACGGCCGTCGGCTCGGGGGGCGGGGCGGCCGTCGGTGGGCGAGGAGCGGCCGCGTCCGCCGCGGACGGCCCGAGCGCGGCCCGACCGACCCCGGCCGACCCGCCCGACCACGCGAGCCAGGCGCCGACGGTCAGGAGGACCGCGGCCACCGACGAAAGAAGGAGGCGTGCCGCGCGCGACATCGCCTCCTCCTATCACGTCGCTTCGCTCGGGTGACGCCGCGCGCGGACGCGGATCGCCTCCGTCACGACCCGAACGTCATGAACAGGCCGGGCGTGAACGACAGGTCGTGCGACGCGCCCTTGTCGAGCTGGATCGCCTGGATGTAGAGGTCGGCGCCGCAGAGGGAGGTGTCGCACGGGACGAACGCGCCGATCGATGCGCCGCCCGGGGGGAGCGTGAAGACCGCCTCGACCTTCGGGAGCACGAGGAGCGTGCCGCCGAGGTCGGACACGAGGTTCGCGGGGGCGGCGCCGAAGATCATCAGCGCGGTCGTCGCCTCGTTGGAGGAGTTCTCGAGCGCGAGCTGCGTCACCTCGCCGAGGACCGGCGCGGAGTCGAGCTTGATCTGCGGGACGCCGTTCGTGCCGGGCCACCCCGCGCCGTAGTTCGACCAGGTCGCGGTGTCGTTCGGGCAGGCCGGCGGCGGCGGGATTTCGGCCCAGATCGCGATGTTCTTCCGGAGCTGCTCGGCGCTCCCGACGGGCGTGTCGACCATCGCGGTGTGGTCGCCGAGCGCGAGCACGCGGCCGAGGCCGACGACCGACGCCGACTCCTGGACCACGACGAACGGCTTGCCGATCGCGGAGTGCATCAGCACCTGGGCCGTGTTCGGGCTGAGGACCGCCTCCGCGAAGTACGTGATCGACGTCACGAAATCGACGACCGGGTGGCTCTGGACGACGGTCGCGGCGCCGGAGGCCCCGGAGTTCGAGGTCGTGATCCCGAACGGAGCGAGGAAGCTGTCGTTCTGCGCGAGGGTCGCGTACTCGGCGGTGACGATCAGCGTCCCTCCGCAGTTCACCCACTCCACGAGCGCCGCCTGCTCGGCCGGCGAGAGCGTGCCGTTCGGGATGTCGAGGGCCGAGGTGTAGAAGACGTCGATCGAGTGCAGGTACGCCGGCGTGAGCGTCGCCGTCGCGGGGGCGATCGACCCTCCTGCGGAGACGACCTTGCTCCGCAGGTCGGAGTACAGGGGACTCGTCGTGAAGACGCCGTTCGAATAACTGATACGGCTCGAGTCGAAGCTCCCCCAGGTCGCGGCGTCGGCGGCCGGGGCGAGGAGGAGGGAGGCGACGAGGAGGTGACGGAGCGCCATGGGAGGTCCTTTCGGTTCCGGTGAACACGGGACCGATTTGGCGACGGCCGGGGGCGTGACAGGAATCCGCTGCGCGCGGGGCGGTTCCGCTGCGCGCGGGGCGAGGAACGCGATTCGGGAACGTCTGCGCGTTCGCCACGGCGGGGGACGAGTCGGGGAGGTGTCTCCGACCCGCTCACGTCCTCGCGCGATGCATCCGGAGGGGTCTCCGGGCGGTTTCGAGTCGCGCTGCGGGGTCGCTCTCGGAGAAGCCTCCCCGACTCGTCCCCCGCCTGGCCCGCTTCTGACTTCCTCACCCGATTCCATGGGGATGGGGGGAATGCGGTGGGGGACCCTATGGATGGGTGGGCTCGAGAGCGATGTCGACGCAGGCTCCCCCAGCCTCAGGTCACCGACACCAGGGCGGCGTGGTAGTCCTGCAGCGCCTTCACCTCGATCCGCTTCCCCTTGTACGCCTCGAGCGCCAGGACACACGCCTTGGCGCCGGCGATCGTGGTGATCGACGGGATGCCGTGCTGGACGGCGGCGGTGCGGATCTTCACCTCGTCCTCGCGGACCTCGGGGTCGGCGGACGGGGTGTTGACGATCAGGCCGAACTCGCGGTTCTTGATGAGGTCGAGGACGTCGGGGCGGCCGACCTCGATCTTGTGGACGCGCGTGACCGGGACGTCGGCGGCGACCAGGGCGTCGTGGGTCCCCTCGGTCGACACGACCTCGAAGCCGAGCTCGGCGAGCCGGCGGGCGATCGGGACGGCGTGCTCCTTGTCCTCGTCGCGGACCGACACGAACACCTTCCCGCCGGTCGGCAGGTCGAGGCCGGCGCCGAGGAACGCCTTGGCGACCGCCGAGCCGAGGTCGGAGTCGATCCCCATCACCTCGCCCGTCGACTTCATCTCCGGGCCGAGGAGGATGTCCTGGCCCGGGAACTTGTTGAACGGGAACGCGGGGGCCTTCACCGACACGTGGCGCGGCCAGACCTCCTCGGTGAACCCGAGCTCGGCGAGCGTCATGCCGGCCATCACCTTCGCCGCGATCCGGGCGAGCGGGACGCCGATCGCCTTCGACACGAACGGGACCGTGCGCGACGCGCGCGGGTTCACCTCGAGGACGTAGATCGTCCCGCGCTGGATCGCGAACTGGATGTTCATCAGCCCGCGGACGTCGAGCGCCTTCGCCAGCGCGTGGGTCTGCCGGCGGATCTCGTCGATCAGCTCGTCGGAGAGCGTGTACGGCGGTAGGACGCAGGTCGAGTCTCCCGAGTGGATCCCCGCCTCCTCGATGTGCTCCATCACGCCGCCGAGCACGACGCGCTCGGCGTCCGCGATCGCGTCGACGTCGACCTCGATCGCGTTCTCGAGGAACTTGTCGATCAGGATCGGCGCGTCCGGGGCGACGTCGGCGGCGACGGCGGCGAACTTGCGGAGCGACTCGGTGTCGTAGACGATCTCCATCGCCCGGCCGCCGAGCACGTACGACGGGCGGACCACGACCGGGTAGCCGATCCGCTCCGCAACGGCGACCGCCTCGTCGACGGTGTTGGCGGTGTCGTTCGCCGGCTGCCGCAGGTCGAGGTGCTTCAGGAGCCGCTGGAACCGGTCGCGGTCCTCCGCCGCGTCGATCGAGTCGGGCGAGGTGCCGATGATCGTGACGCCCGCCTGCTCGAGCGCGCGGGCGAGGTTGAGGGGGGTCTGTCCGCCGAACTGGACGATGCAGCCGTCGATCTGCTGCGCGTCGTGGATCGCGAGCACGTCCTCGCGGGTCAGCGGCTCGAAGAAGAGCTGGTCGGAGGTGTCGAAGTCGGTGGAGACCGTCTCGGGGTTCGAGTTGACCATGATGGTCTCGATCCCCATCTCCTTCAGCCCGATCGCCGCCTGGACGCAGCAGTAGTCGAACTCGATCCCCTGGCCGATGCGGTTCGGGCCGCCGCCGAGGATCATCACCTTCCGGGCGCCGGAGTCGGTCGCCTCGGTCGATCGCTCGAACGTCGAGTAGAAGTACGGCGTCGCCGACGCGAACTCGGCGGCGCAGGTGTCGACCTTCTTGAACGCCGCGCGGATGCCGAGGGCGCGCCGGTGGAGGCGCACGACCTCCTCGTCGCCGCCGGTCAGCGTCGCGATCTGGACGTCGGAGAAGCCGAGGCGCTTCGCCTCCCGCAGGACCTCCGGCGGCATCGTCGTCGGGTCGGAGTAGCGCGACAGGTCCCCCTCGAACGCGACGATCTCGCGCAGGTTCTCGAGGAACCATCGGTCGATCCTCGACAGCTCGTGGATCAGATCGACCGTCATGCCGGCGCGGAGGGCGTGGCGGACGTCGAAGATCCGCTCGCAGTTCGGCTTCAGCAGGGACTTCCGGATGTCGGCGAGCGACGGCGCGGGCTTCGCGCGGTCCTCGGGGTCGGCGCCGAGGCCGAACCGCTTCGTCTCGAGCCCCCGCAGCGCCTTCTGCAGGGCCTCCTTGAACGTCCGGCCGATCGCCATCGTCTCGCCGACCGACTTCATCGCGGTGGTGAGCGTCGGGTCGGCGCCCGGGAACTTCTCGAACGCGAACCGCGGGACCTTGACGACGCAGTAGTCGATCGTCGGCTCGAAGCAGGCCGGCGTCTTCTCGGTGATGTCGTTCGGGATCTCGTCGAGCGAGTACCCCATCGCCAGCTTGGCGGCGATCTTCGCGATCGGGAACCCGGTCGCCTTCGACGCCAGCGCGGACGACCGCGACACGCGCGGGTTCATCTCGATCACCGTCATCCGGCCGGTCTTCGGGCAGATCGCGAACTGGATGTTCGAGCCGCCGGTCTCGACGCCGATCTCGCGGATGATCGCGAGCGCGGCGTCGCGCATCTTCTGGTACTCGCGGTCGGTGAGCGTCTGCGCCGGCGCGACGGTGATCGAGTCGCCGGTGTGGACGCCCATCGGGTCGAGGTTCTCGATCGAGCAGACGATGACCACGTTGTCCTTGTGGTCGCGCATCACCTCGAGCTCGTACTCCTTCCAGCCGATGATCGACTCGTCGATCAGGACCTCGGAGTTGAGGGAGAGCGCGAGGCCGTTCGACACGATCCGCTCGAACTCGTCGACGTTGTAGGCGATCCCGCCGCCGGAGCCGCCCATCGTGAACGACGGCCGGATGACGCACGGGAGGCCGATCTTGTCGCGCGCCTCGAGCGCCTCGTCCATCGTGTAGGCGATGGCGTTGCGCGGCATCTCGACGCCGATCTTCTCCATCGCGTCGCGGAACAGCTCGCGGTCCTCGGCCTTCTTGATGACGTCGTATCGCGCGCCGATCATCTCGACGCCGAACTTCTCGAGCACGCCCATGTCGACGAGCTTGATCGCGGTGTTCAGCGCGGTCTGCCCGCCGAGCGTCGGGAGGAGCGCGTCGGGGCGCTCCTTCTCGATCACCTTCGCCACCGCCTCGGCGACGATCGGCTCGACGTAGGTGCGCGCCGCCGTCTCCGGATCGGTCATGATCGTCGCGGGGTTGGAGTTGACGAGCACGACCTCGTACCCCTCCTCCCGGAGCGCCTTGCAGGCCTGGGTGCCGGAGTAGTCGAACTCGCACGCCTGGCCGATGACGATCGGGCCGGAACCGATGATCAGGACCTTCTCGATGTCGTCGCGTCGCGGCATGGGCGGGGTCGCCGAGGTTGGGAGACGGGAGGGGGAGCGCCGAACGTGGCCAAACTGAGCCAGTTTGACAACCGCGGTCCGGCGCGGCAACCGTGAGCCGGGTCCGGGGGTCTCCCGGGACGGCCGTCGGGGCGCGAACGGGGGGACGCACGCGCCGGTCTGCTACGCTGCCGGGATGAATCGACGGTTCTGGCTGGTGATGGCGTTCTTCGTCGGGTCGTTCGGCCTGATCGTCGCCATGCAGCGGTTCTACGACACGAAGTTCGGCTCGGCG
>JAUIEL010000649.1 GCA_030428825.1 bacterium | reverse complement strand
CAGGGGAGAGGGCGCTGACGCGGAGGGCGGACGGGGTCGACAGGACTCCGCGTCCGCGCCATCCCATGGGTCGTTACCGAACTCCCCCTTTCCTACCCCGGAATCGGGTGAGGAAGTCCGGAGCGGGCGAGGCGGGGCCGGAGGAGGGATGAGGCTCCGAGAGCGACCCCGCAGCGCGACTCGAAACTTCGCGGAGACCACGCCGGGCGCAACGCGCGAGGCGTGAGCGGGTCGGAGAGCTCGTCCCTCCTCCGGCGCCCGCCGTGGCGAACGCGCAGACGTTCCCGAATGCGTTCCAAGCCAGCGCAGCGATACACTCACTGTCATGCGCATCGGCGTCGACACCGGCGGCACGTTCACCGACTTCGTCTTCCTCGACGGCAAGTCGATCCACCTCGCCAAGATCCCTTCCACCCCCCGCGACCCCGGCGAAGCGATCACCAACGGCCTCGACGCCCACCTCCCCTCCGCCCCGTCCGCCCCGCGCCGCGCCGACCGCGCCGTCCTCGTCCACGGCACGACCGTCGCGACGAACGCCCTCCTCCAGCGTCGCCTCGCCCGCGTCACGTTCGTCACGAACCGCGGCCTCGAGGACGTGCTGGAGATCGGCCGGCAGGCGCGCCCGGACCTGTACGCCCTCGCGCCGGAGAAGCCCGCGCCGCTCGTGCCGCGCGCGCGCCGGCTCGGGCTCGACGAGCGACGGGACGCCGCGGGGCGGGAGATCGTCCGCCCGACCGACGACGCCCTCGACGCGCTGGCCGAGCGGGTCGCCGGGACGAAGCCGGACGTCGTCGCGGTCGGGCTCCTGCACGCCTACCTCGACGGGCGCTCCGAGCGACGGGTCGGTCGGCGGCTGCGGAAGCTCGGCGTGCCGGTCGTCCTCTCGTCCGACGTCGCGCCCGAGGTCCGCGAATTCGAGCGGTACTCGACGACGGTCGCGAACGCGGCGCTCCTCCCCGGCGTCGCGGCGTACCTCGACCGCCTCGCCGCCGCGCTCCGCCGCCGCGGCCGGACGAAGCTGTTCGTCTTCCAGTCGAACGGCGGGATGGCGCACGCGGCCGCCGCGGCGCGGAGCCCGGTCCGCCTCGTCCTCTCCGGCCCCGCCGGCGGCGCGGTCGCGGCGGCCGCGATCGCCCGCGCCGCGAAGCTCGGCCCGACGATGACGCTCGACATGGGCGGGACGTCGACCGACGTCGCGCTCCTCGACGGGGCGCCGACCCGGCGCGGCGAGGTCGAGTTCGACGGTCTCCCGCTCCTCGTCCCGTCGCTCGACATCCGCTCGGTCGGCGCGGGCGGCGGATCGATCGCGACGGTCGACGGGGCCGGACTGCTTCGGGTCGGGCCGCGCTCGGCCGGGTCGGACCCGGGCCCGGCGTGCTACGGCCGCTCCGACCTGCCGACGGTCACCGACGCGCACCTCGTCCTCGGCCGGCTGCCGGAGACGCTCGCCGGCGGGCTCGCGCTCGATCGCGGCCGCGCGCACGCGGCGCTGGCGAAGCTCGGCCGCGCGCTCGGCCTCGACGCCGAGGACGCGGCGGAGGGCGTGCTCGACGTCGCCGACGCGACGATGGCCCGGGCGACGCGCGTCGTCGCGGTCGAACGCGGGAAGGACCCGCGCCGCCTCGCGCTCCTCGCGTTCGGCGGGGCCGGTCCGCTGCACGCCGGGCGGCTGTTGAAGCTCCTCCCGGCGCGCGAGGCGGTCGTGCCGCGCCTCCCCGGCCATCTCTCGGCGTACGGGATGGCGCTCGCCGACGCCGAGCGGGACCTCGCCCGCACGGTGCTGATCGCCGCCCCCGACGACGCCCGCGAGGCGATCGATCGCGCGCTCGACGCCCTCGTCGACGCCGGCGCGCGCGAGCTCGTCGCGGACGGCCTCCTCGGCGCCGACCGCTCCGGGCTCGCGGTGACGCGCACCGTCGACTGCCGGTACGAGGGGCAGACGGCGACGCTCGAGGTGCCGGCGACGGCGCGGTCGCTCCGGCGGGCGTTCGACCGCGAGCACGAGGCGCGCTTCGGCCACGCGTTCGAGGAGCGGCCGGTGGTCGCGGTGAACGTCCGGGTCCGGCTCCGAGCGGGGAGCGGGGCCGGTCGCTTCCGGCCGAAGGCGCGCCGGACGCCGCCCGCCCGATCCGCCCCGGCCCGCGCCCGCCTCGGCCGCCGCCCGGTCCGGTTCGCCGGACGCCCGGTCGACACGCCGGTCTTCCGCCGCGACCGCCTCCGCCCGGGCGACCGGCTGGCCGGGCCGGCGATCGTCGAGGAGTTCGGCTCGACCACCGTCGTCGAGCCCGGCCTGACCCTCACGGTCGACGGCCCCGGGAACCTCCGCCTCGCTTGACCGAGCCCCCGAGACGGTCGATACTTCGGGGTTCCGCCCCCGCCTCCCCCCGGAGCTCCCATGCGCCCCCGCCCCGAACCGCTCCTCGTCTCCGGCGCCCTGGCCGCGCTCTCCCTCGTCGCGGTCGGCGAGGCCGCGGCCCAGGCCCCGGCCCCGCCGGCGCCGCGCGTCGCCTCGATCCCGCTCGACCCGCCGGCGGTCGAGCTCGGCGACGAGTTCGTCGAGGAGGAGTTCGGCTTCCTGTTCCGGCTCCCGGTCGGGATGGCGCTCGTCCCCCCGGCCGAGCTCGACGCCTGGCGGAAGGAGACGCTCGTCCCCGAGGACCAGCTCCCGATGATCGACGGGAAGCGCGCGCGCGTCGGCGGGTGGCTCTTCCGCCATCCGGACGGCGGGAGCGTCTTCGTGCTGATGAACGAACCGCCGGTCTCGATCGACTCGCCGACCCAGCTCCGGCAGGCGCTCGCGGCTGAGAACCAGGCGAAGGGGCGCCCGTACGAGGACCACGGGAAGCTGTACGAGTTCAAGGCGCGCGGCGCGCGGGCCGGGTTCCTCGTGACGCGCGACTTCGGCCTCGAGGCGGGAAAGCCGATGCAGTTCCGGCAGCACGCCGCCTACCTCCGCGGCCCCGACCGCTCGTTCCTGATCCGATACACCGCGCCGATCGAGGACTTCGACCGTCTCGGCGACGCGTTCCAGGCGTCGATGGTGACGTTCGCGATCGAGCGGGGGACGCGGGCCCCGGTCGTCTCGACCTCGACCCCGCCGAAGGCGCCGGCGCTCGGCTCGGCCCGTTCGCTCGGCAACCTCGCGCTCCTCGTGCTGATCGTCGTCGGCGGTCTGCTCTGGTGGAGGCGGTCGTCCGGCGGCGCGCCCGAGGGGGCGTGAGCCGCCCGCCCGCCCCTCAGAGCATCCGACGCGGCGACCAGAGCGCCGTCCCCTCGATCGACGACCTCCCCTCGACGACGATCTCCGCGACCGCCGCGCCGGCGAGCCACCCGTCGGTCTCCTCGCGCCCGCCGAACCCCGCCGCCAGGAGGCACGCCGCCCGCCCCGGGTGCGGCCCGACCAGCGGGAGCCCGTCGCAGGGGTAGAGCGCCGCGTGCGCGCCGCGCGCGACCACGGCGACCGGCGCGCCTCGAAGCGGCGGCGGCACGATCGACCTCGCCCACTCCTCCAGCCGCGCCTGCGCCCGGGCGTTCGGCGCCGGGTCGAGCGGGTCGCCGCGGTTCGACGGCTCGATCCCCTCCGCGACCAGCAGCCGGCCGGACGCGTCCGGGGCGGCGACGGCGAATCCGGGCCCGAGGCTCCGCGCCGGGAACGCCGCGAACGCGTCGTCGGCGGCGAGCGCCAGCGCCTCGACCCGCGCGGGGATCGCCAGCGAGCGGACCCACGGATCGAACCGGACCAGCGCCGCCTCGGCCGCCAGGACGACCCGCGTCGCGCGCGCGCGGAGCCGCCCCGCCGCGACGTCGACCGCGTCCGTGAGGCTGTCCTCCTGCCGGAAGTGGGCGAGGATCGTGCCGTCGAGGTCGGAGATGACCGCGATGATGCGCGCCGAGCTCCCGACGGGAAACCGGATCGCGGCCTTCG
>JAUIEL010000648.1 GCA_030428825.1 bacterium | reverse complement strand
CCATGGCGTCCGCCCCCTCGACTTCGGCTTTCGCCCCGCCAGACTCACCGCCACCCGATCGCCCGGCTGACCCATCGACCAGTGCGCAGCGCACCGTGACGACCCACCTCGCCTCCACGCCGGACCCGGCTCCGGCGGAACATCGAAGCGCGCGCCGGGCCTCGTAGGTCCTCGACCGAGCGGTCCGGCGCAGCGCACTTCTCACGCCCTCACGCCGTACACTCCCCCGATGCCCTCCCCGCCCCGCGCCCTCCTCCCCGCCCTCGCCCTCCTCGTCTCGCTCTCCGCCTGCTCCGACCCGCCGCCCCTGCCGACGCACGTCGTGGTCGTCTCGATCGACACGCTCCGGCCGGACCGGCTCGGGGCGTACGGGCACCGGGAGGACGTCTCGCCGACGATCGACCGGCTGGCGCGGGAGGGGGTCGTGTTCGAGGAGGCGATCGCGGCGTCGACGTGGACCCTGCCGTCGCACGCGGCGCTGTTCACGTCGCTCTGGCCGGCGATGCTCGACCTCGGGCGGTTCGACGCGCCGGCGAAGGTCTCCGACGCGGCGACGACGCTCGCCGAGGTGCTCGACGACGCGGGGTACCGGACGTTCGGGGCGACGGCCGGCGCGTTCGTCGGGGCGGAGTTCGGGTTCGACCAGGGGTTCGACACGTTCCTCCCCCCGCAGAAGCGGTTCGAGCCGGCGGTCGAACGCGCGCTCGCGTGGATCGACGACGGCAGGGAAGCCGACGCGGACGCTCCGTGCTTCGTCTTCCTCCACACGTACGACGTCCACAACTACGTCGCCACGGCCGACGACCGACGCCGGTTCGTCGCGCCGAGCTTCCGCTCGTTCCTCGCCACGAAGCGGAACCTCGGGAAGTTCCTCCAGCGGAACGACAAGCAGGTCTGCGAGAACATGGGCGACCGCGACTGGGTCTACGCGACGGCCCGCTACGACGCCGCCGTCGCCACCGCCGACCGGACGCTCGGGCGGTTCGTCGACGGGCTGGCGGAGCGCGGGATGCTCGACGACACGCTGCTGATCGTGACGTCCGACCACGGCGAGGAGTTCGGCGAGCACGGCCGGTCGGGCCACGGCTACACCGTCTACGACGAGAACGTCCGGGTCCCGCTGATCCTCCGGCACCCGCCGTCGCTCCCCGCCGCTCGCGTGCCCGCGCAGGTGCCGCTGGTCGACGTCGCCCCGACCGTCGTCGACCTCCTCGGGCTCGAGCCGCCGTCGAGCTGGCAGGGGCGGACGCTCGCTCCGCTCCTCGACGGCGACGGGCCGTCCCGCCCCGCGTTCGTCTCCGACACGCACGTCCCGCACCTCGCGCTGCGCGACGACGGCTTCAAGTACTTCCTCTCTTCGATGCGACCGCACGAACACCTCTACGACCTCTCGAGCGACCCGCGCGAGCGGAAGAACGTCGTCGCCTCCCACGAGGAGCGCGCGGCCGAGGCCCTCGACCGGCTGGCCCGGTTCGCCGAGCGGGCGGCGGCGGAGACGCGTTACGCCGGCGCCGCGCTGACGCCGAGCGACGAGGCGCTCCGGTCGCTCGAGCAGTTCGGCTACCTCGCCGGCGGGAGCGAGTCGCGGGGGGACGACGCCGGCCCGCCCGGCTTCGACTGGAGCGCGCTGATCGAACGGGTCCGCCGGGAGGCCGCCGAACGCAGGGCGGCCGCGGCGGAGGTCGCGGAAGAGCGCTGAACCCCCCGCGCCGACGGCCCGAGTTGATCGGCCTCTTCCCGCGCGATAGAACCGCCCCATGCTCGATCTCCGCCTCGCCCTCGCCGCCCTCCTGGCCCTCGCCTTCGCCGGGTGCGGCGCCGCGCCCCCGTCCCCCGAGACCGCGCCCCCCCTGCCGACCCTCGAGTCGCTCCTCGTCGAGCAGACCGAGCTCTACCCGCTGATGCGCGAAGAGGACCTCTACAAGCTGATCTCCCAGGCGACCCGCGGCCCGGCGATCCCGTTCATCGGCCGGAACAGCGAGCTCGACACCGGCCTGTACGACGAGGTCCGGAAGCTCTCCCCGAGCCCCGCCGCCCCCGCCCACGCCGACGTCGAACCGCTGGTCGAGGTCCTCGATCCCGCCCGGAACCTCGCCCGGATCAACCTCCGCCCGTTCCTCCGCCGCGGCGGCCGGGTCGACGACCTCGCGCGCGCCGTCGGCGAGACCCACCGCGTCTTCCGCGGCGACCGCGCCGTCTTCGAGTCGTCCCTCCGCGAGGCGCGCGATCTCCTCCGGCGGGACGCCCTCGTCGTCGCCTTCGACGCCGACCGCTTCTGGAAGCTCGTCCAGCAGATGCGCGAGAAGGGGTACCCGCCGGGAGTGCACTCGCGGGCCTACGCGGACACGTACGCCCCGGCGTACCGGATCGTGCGGCGGGACACGCTGACGGACCGGGAGTACGGCGGACGGGAGGGGGAGGCGCTGCTCGAGGGGCTCGGGGGAAGCAAGGAGAGCAGGGGAGAGCAACGAGAGCAGGGGAGAGCGCGCTGACGCGGAGAGTCGGCGGCGCCATCAGCTCCCGACGCCCAGCGGACACACCGTGCCAGACTCGGTACGTCCACCCGAACGCGCTCAGTTCGACCTGATGAAGGATGCGATCGTGCGCCAGGCATCGGGGTGGTAGCCGACGCCGCGGTGGGACGGGAGACGGGCGCCGGTCGCGTCGCGGCGGACGATCCGCAGCCCGTGGTCGGCGTTCGGCAGCACCTCGACGCGCGCCGGGTCGGCCGCCGACGCTCGGAGCGCGGCGCGCATCGCGGGGGCGTTCGTGCGCGCGGCGACGGCGAGGTCCTCGGCGCCGAAGACGGCCAACGTCGGACAGCGGAGCGCGCGGAGCGTCGGCTTCGGGTCGAAGTCGCCGTTCAGGCGCATCCACTCCCACGACGCGTCGTCGAGGTCGGGCGGGCCGAGGAGGACGCCGAGCCATCCGGCCGCCTCGACCTCGGCGCGGAGCGCGAGGACCGCGTCCCCGTCCTTCCGCGTCCGCGTGAAGGCCCACATCGCGCGGAGATACCGTTCGCCGAGCGCGATCTCCTCCGCCGACGCGCCCCCCTCGCGCAGCCGATCGAGGCGCGCCGTCGTCTCCTGCTCGATCGGCGACACCGCCGGCCCGACGACGTCGACGAAGAACGCCGCGTCCGGGTCTCCCGCCGCGGCGAGCGGGCCATACCAGCCGCCGCGGCTCAACCCGAGGTAGCCGACCCGTCCGCCGGCGACCGCCTCGAGCCCGCGCGCCGCCTCCGCGAACGCTCGGAGGTCGGCCGCGATCTCGCCGAACGGAACCGTCTCCTCCCCGCCGGACTCCCCGTGCCCTCGCTTGTCGTGGATCACGGCGGCGACGCCGAACGCGCCGAGGAGGAGCGCGACGTCCCGCACGCGATCGCGGTCCGTCCACCCGCTCCCCCCGGCCACGACGGCGACCGGCGCGCCGGGCGGGCCGGGGTGGACGAGCGACCCCACGAGTTCGACGCCGGCCCGCTCGACCACGATCTCCTCCTCCCACAGCTCGAGCCGCGCGAAGCGGCGCGTGACCTCGCCCGCGGTCTCGATCCAAGCGACGACGTCCCCTTCGGCGTCCCGCTCCGCCCGCGCGGTCCGCTCGACCGGCGCCGGGACGTATCGACCCGGCCCGACCCCGTACTCCCCCTCGGCGCGGGGGAAGAGCCCGCGCTCGAGCCCGACCTCCGGGTCGACGAGGACGAGCTCTCCCCACGAGGTCGCCCGGACGATGCGCCTCCCGCCGTCGTCGTCGCCGTAGAGCCCGGCGACCTCCCGGGCGACCGCCGGCGGCTCCCAGTGGAGTGGACCGTCCGCCCGGTGGAGGTCGACCCGTCCCGCCACGCCGAACCAGTCGACCACGCCGCGCCGGTGCCCGCCGTCGCTTCCGTCCGCGGCCGGCGCGATCGACAGCCGGACCCGAGGGTCCTCG
>JAUIEL010000647.1 GCA_030428825.1 bacterium | reverse complement strand
CAGGCGGAGCGCATGTCGACCTGCGCCCGAACCCCCGGGAAGAGGAGCGAGAGCGCCCCCGCGGCGCGGCGCGGCCACGAGACCCGCGCGCGCAGCGACCGGTGCCGGAACGCGAGGGCCGCGGTCCGGCGAGACCGGGCGCGCGCGTCGAGCCCGGGGCCGCCGGCGGCGCCGGACGCGTGGGTGTAGTACCGCCGGTACGCGCGCGGCAGGTCGGCGTCGGTCGGTCGCGGGTCGAGCCAGAGGGCGCCGCACGCGGCCGCGCCGCACCGGCGCATCTTCCAGACGCCGGGGACGCCGAACACCCCGTCCCGGAGGTCGTCGTGGAGGACGTCGCCCGCGCCCCCGCAGAGCGGGCACGAGTCGCGCGACGCGGTACGGAGGGGAGCGGGGTCGGGAGCCGGGGCCGTGCTCGTCATGCGGCCCCCAGCCTACACCGACGCTGCTCGATCGGATCGGCGCCGCGGGCCGCGTCGCGGCGGCTCAGCCGGGGGACGAACCGCGGCTCTCGTCGACGTACGCGTCGCGGAACGCGATCCCGTCCTTCACGCGCTCGAGGACGCGGCGCGTCGCCTCGAGCGCCGGGTCCGCCGCCGCGGCGTCGAGCGCCTCCTCGTCGAACTCCAGCCCGTCGACCAGGCGCGCGACGAGGGAGAGCATCCCGGCGACGCGGTCGTGCGCGCGGAACAGCGGCTCCTTCACGAGCTGGAAGTCGCGGTGGTAGCCGGAGGGGAGGTCGCGGACGACGTCGAGGAGCGCGGCGCGGTCGGCGACGACCTGGCGCGCCTGGGCGCGGACCAGCTCGACGACGTCGGGGTTCCGCTTCTGCGGCATGAGGGACGAGCCGGTCGTCATCGCCGCGGGGAGGCGGAGGAACCCGAACTCGGCGGTCGTGAAGAGCCAGAGGTCGGCGGCGAGCTTGCCGAGGTCGAGGGCGATCCCCTCGAGCGCGGTGACGTACGCCAGCTCGGGGCGGCCGCGCCCGTGCTGGACCGCGGTGACCGGCTCCTCCGGCCCGTCGAACCCGAGCCGCTCGGCCACGAACGCGCGGTCGAGGGGGACCGGGACGCCGTACCCGGCGCCGCTCCCGAGCGGGCAGAGGCGGATCCGTTCGAGCGCGGCCCGCACGTCGTGCGCGTCCGCCTCGAAGGCGCGCGCGTGGGCGTGCGCCCAGTCGGCGACCGAGGACGGCATCGCGCGTCGGAGGTGCGTGTACCCCGGCAGCGGGAGCGCGCCCCGGCGGGACGCCACGCCGTCGAGCGCGGACGCCAGCGCGAGCGCGGCCCGGTCGGCGGCGGCGATCGCGTCGCGCAGCCAGAGCCTCAGGTCGAGCGCGACCTGCTCGTTCCGGCTGCGCGCGGTGTGCAGGCGCTTCCCCGCCTCGCCGATCGTCTCGATCAGGCGCCGCTCGACCGCGGAGTGGACGTCCTCGTCCCCCTCCTCGACGTCGAACCGGCCCGCCTCGTGTTCGGCGAGGAGCGTCTCCAGGCCGCTCCGGATGGCGTCGTGCGCGGCCTCGTCGATCAGGCCGGCCTTCCGGAGACCGGCGCAGTGCGCGATCGACCCGGCCAGGTCGTGCCGGACGAGACGGCGGTCCATGCGCCAGTCGTCGCCGACGGTGAAGCGCATCATCTCGGCGTCGATCGGGTCGCCGCGGTCCCAGATCGGGGCGGGGGCGTCGGTCATCGCGTCTCGACCTCCGGCACGGGGGCGGTCGTCAGGGCGGCGAGCACGGTCGGCGCGAGCCGGGCGTAGAAGTCGGCCCCCGCGCGGAGCTCGTCCCGGCGGACGTGCTCGTCCGGCGTGTGGGAGCGGGCGGTCTCGCCGGGGCCGCACTTGACCGCGGGGACGCCGTCGAGGAACGCCATGTCGGAGAGGGTGGTCGACCCGACGGCGGACGTCTTGCCGGCCGCGGCGACGGCGGCGCGCACGAGCGGGTGGTCGGCGTCGGTCTCGACCGCGCGCAGCCGGTCGGAGCGGACGCCGATCTCCGCGTGCGGGAGGCGCGTCGCCAGGAACGCCCGCGCGTCCTCGGCCGCGAGCGGGGGGGCGAGGCGCGCGTCGATCACCGCCTCGGCGCGGTCGGGCACGACGTTGTGGCGCGTCCCCGAGGAGAGGACGGTCACCGCGGCGGTGCTCGCGCCGAGGAGCGGGTGCGTCTCGCCGAGGGTCCAGGCCGGCGGCGCGGTCGCGAGGTCGCGCGCGGCGGCGAGGAGGGCGTTGTCGTGCGGGACGCGGGCCGCGTGCGCCGCGTGGCACGACGTCCCCGTCCACGTCGCGGTCAGCACCGCCAGCCCCGCCTGCGCGCGGACGACCTCGAGTCCGGTCGGCTCGCCGGTCACCGCGGCGTCGGGGCGTCCGGTCGCGGCGAGCACCTCGGCGACGCCGGCGTTGTCGGTCTCCTCCCGTACCGTCAGGGCGAGCCGGAGCCGACCCGGGAGGCGTCCGCCGTCCGCGAGGGCGGCGACGGCGGCCATCATCGCGGCGACGCTCGCCTTCGCGTCGTTCGCGCCGCGACCGAACAGGACGTCCCCCTCCCACGCGCCCGCCAGCGGGTCGCGCGTCCAGCCGTCGCCGATCGGCACGGTGTCGAGGTGCGACAGGTAGAGGAGCGTCGGGCCGTCGTCCGGACCGACCTCGGCGACGACGTTCTCCCCGATCCGCGTGACGCGCGCGCCGCGCGCCGCGAGCCAGTCCGCCGCGAGCGACGCCACGCGCCCCTCGTCGCCGGAGACGCTCTCGGTCCGGACCAGGTCGGCGAGGAGGGCGTCGACGTCGCTCACGTCGCGGTCCCCGCGGCCGCCCGCGCGCGGTCGGCGGTCGCGCTCGCGGGAGGGGCGCTCTCCGGCTCGAGCGTCACCAGCGTGCCGGCGCCGTGCGTCGTGTACAGCTCGCGGAGGAGCGCGTCGGCGTCGCCGCCGGAGACGACGTGCACCCGCGGGACGCCGCCGACGAGCGCGGTCTCGATCGCCGCCGCCTTCACCTTCATCCCGTTCGCCAGCGCGCCGCTCCGATCGAGCGTCCGCAGCCGGTCGAGCGACAGGGAGGAGATCGGCGGGCCGTCGCCGTCCGCCCCCTCGAGGATCCCCGGCGCGCCGGTCATCAGGACGAGCTTCGCCGCGTCGAGGGCGACGGAGATCGCCGCGGCGACGACGTCGGCGTTCACGTTCAGGAGCCCGCCCTCGCCGTCGCTCGCGGGCGGGGAGACGACCGGGACGACGCCGCGGTCGAGGAGGCTCCGGAGGACGCCCGGGTCGACCGACTCGACGTCGCCGACGCGGCCGAAGTCGACCGTCCCGTCGGCGGTCTCGACCGGCGGGCGGCGGCGCGCGCGGACGGTCGCCGCGCCGGCGGCGGTCATCCCGAGCGCGTCGACGCCCGCCGCCTCGAGCGCGGCGACGAGGTCCCCGTTCAGGCCGCCGACGGTCGCGAGGCGGAGCGCGCGGAGCGCGGTCTCGCTGGTGACGCGCCGGCCGTCGATCATGCGCGGCTCCTCGCCGAGGGTCCGCTGCAGGGCGTCGGTCTGCGGGCCGCCGCCGTGGACGACGACGACGCGGGCGCCGAGGGCGGTCACGACCGCGAGCTGCTCGGCGAACCGACGTCGGGCCGCGTCCCGGTCGAGGGAGCCGCCGCCGACCTTCACCACGAACGTCGCTCCGCGGTGCATCTTCACGTACGGCGCCGCGCGCACCAGATCGATCATCCGTTCACCTCCACGCCGACGTCGGCGGTCGTCGTCCGATTCGACAGGGCGTCGAACGCCGCCGCCAGCCGCCCGGCCGCCGCGGCCGGGAACGTCAGGCCGGGGGAGAGGCGGAGGACGGTCGGGTCGTTGCTGGTCCCCGTGAGGACGCCGTGCTCGAGCAGGCCGTCCCGCACGGCGGACGCCGTGTGGCCCGGCCGGAGCTCGAGGCCGAGGAGGAGGCCGGCGCC
>JAUIEL010000646.1 GCA_030428825.1 bacterium | reverse complement strand
AGCAGGTGGCAGTCGGTGTAGGGGTAGTTCCCGGACGCGTCGTCGGGGAAGCCGTACGACTTCGGCCACGAGTGCTCGCGGTCGTAGAACGAGTTCCCGCCCCCCTGCTTCGGGTAGCTGGCGTTCCGGTAGAGGTCGAGCACGTTCGACGCGTTCTGCGGGTCCTCCATCGCCAGCTCGAGGATGTCCCAGGTGTCGGTCGACGACGAGGTGTACGGGTACCGGACGTGGTCGTCGATCACCGCGTGGAGCGTCTGCCGGAGCGCGGTCGGGTTGCTCGCGTCGACCGAGGAGTAGTACCCGGGCGGGATCTGGGCGGAGGCGCTCGCGCACAAGAGGACGATCGACGCGGCCGTCGCCGCGGTCCGGGGGAACCTCATCATCTCTCCTCGTCGGGGGCGGACGGAGGACGTCCGGTGGCAGTCCCGGATCATACCCCCGACGAGGGTCGAAGCCAGCGCGCGGCCGGATCGGCGGCCCCGCCGTCACGGCACGATCGTCACCGGCACGGCCGCCGTCGCGGCGGAGGGGAGCGGGGCGCCGCTCGGGACGACCAGGGCCGCGTGGTGGACGGTCGTCCCGATCGTCCCCGCCGGGAGGCCGGGAGCGAGCGTGAACACGGACCGGGCGGCGCCTTCCTCGTCGAGCAGGCCGAGCGCGGGCGAGAGCGGCGGGGCGGTCGGATGCGCCAGACGGAACTGGAAGTACGGGTCGTCCTCGACCAGCGGCACCTCCAGGCCGCCGAGCGTGGTCGCCGGGGACGTCCCCCCGGTCGATCCGAGGAGGATCCAGAAGCCGCCGGCGAGCGGCGGCGTCGACCGAAGCGTCAGGCCGACGGTCCCTCCCGCGACGGCCGAGACGGCGTGTCCGTCCGCCACGAGCGCGCGCGGGCGGGGGGAGAGGAGGAGCGCGACGCCGGCTTCCGCGAGGTCGTCGTCGTGCACCGGCGCGCCGGCGAGGAGGTCCGGGAACCCGTCGCCGTCGACGTCGCCCGCGGCGGCGAGCGAGAAGCCGAGCCACGCGTTCGGCGAGGGCCCCGCGACCTCGGCCAGCACGCCCGCGGTCGCGCCGGAGACGATCCGGACCGCGCCGGCCTCGCCCCCGGCCGACGGCGCGCCGCCCGCGACGTCCGGCACGCCGTCCGCGTCGACGTCGCCGACGCCGGTGACGAACCCGAACGACTCGCCGGCGGCGATCCCGTCGACCGCCAGCAGCGTCGCGCCGTCGAGGCCGCGTCGGACCTCGACGCGGCCGGCGTCGGTGCCGCCCCCGTCGTGCCCCGGGATCCCGACCACGAGATCGTCGCGGCCGTCGCCGTCGAGGTCGCCCGCGCCGTCGACCGAGAACCCGAACTGGTCGAGGATCGCCGTCCCCGCGAGGACGCCGAGCGACGCGCCGGTGTCGCCCCGCCGCACGAGGACCGCACCGCCGTTGAACGCGAGGGCGTCGGCGAGCGGCGCCCCGAGCGCGACGTCCGCGGTCCCGTCCCCGTCGACGTCGCCGACGCCGGCGACCGCCAGCCCGAGGCGGTCGAGGACCGCGCCGCCGTCGATCCCCCAGAGCGCCGCGCCGGTCGCCCCCGAGCGGACCTCGGCGCGACCGGCCCCGAACCCGCCGCCGTCGTGGTCCGGAGCGCCGACGACGAGGTCGCCGATCCCGTCGCCGTCGACGTCCCCGACCGCCGCGATCGCCGCCCCGAACCGGTCGCCGGCGGCGGGGCCGACGACGCTCCAGAGGAGGGCGCCGTCGGCCCCGGATCGGGCTTCGATCACCCCGGCGGGGGGCGTCCCGGACGGCGCCCCGACCAGGACGTCGGGGACTCCGTCGCCGTCGAGGTCCCCCGGTCCCGCGAGGGCGCTCCCGGTCCGGTCGAAGGCGGAGTCGCCCGCGACGTCGAGGTGCACAAGCCCGGTCGCCCCCGACCGGAGTTCGAGCCGCCCGGCCGCGTTCGCGGCGCCTCCCGCTCCGGGCGCCCCGACGGCGAGGTCCGGGACCCCGTCGCCGTCGACGTCGCCGATCGCCGCCGTCGCGCTCCCGTACCGCTCCGCCGGCGCGCCGTCGAAGCGGAGGACGAGGTGGGGCGACGTCTCCGTCGCCGTCGCCGTCGCCGCCATGATCGCAAGGACTCCCGCCGTGCCCGTTCGCCGTCGCATGTCGCTCTCCCGGTCGTCGTTCGGGAAGAGAGACCGCTTCCGCGCCGCGACGGAGACGTTCCTCTCGGCGCCGATCGGCCGTGGAGAGACGCAACCCGGGTCCGCGTCCCGCCCGAGCGCACGGACGCCGCTCGAAGGATTTCGGCCGCGTTCCGTGCGCCCGCACCACCTCCGCGCGTCGCCGCACGTCGATATGCTCGGCCGGCCCGGGACCGCTGGAGCCGCCGATGACCGACGCGCCGACCGACCGCCGCCGCACGTTCTGGAGGGCGAGCCTCCGCCTCCTCGCGCTCCTCCTCTCCGTCTGGGCGATCGCCGGCTTCGGCCTCTCGATCGTCCTGGTCGAGCGCCTGAACGAGATCCGGTGGTTCGGCTTCCCCCTCGGCTTCTGGTTCGCGCAGCAGGGCGCGATCGTGATCTTCGTGCTGCTGGTCCTGGTCAACGCCGTGGTCATGGACCGCCTCGAGGCCCGCCACCGCGCCGGCGAGCGGGGCGACGGATGAGCATCGGCGCCTGGACCTTCGTCACCGTCGGCGTGACGTTCGCCCTCTACGCCGCGATCGCGATCTGGAGCCGCGTCGCCTCGACCTCCGGCTTCTACGTCGCCGGTCGCGGCGTCCCGCCGGTCGCGAACGGGATGGCGACCGGCGCCGACTGGATGAGCGCGGCCTCGTTCATCTCCATGGCGGGGCTGATCTCGTTCTCCGGCTACAGCGGCTCGGTCTACCTGCTCGGCTGGACGGGCGGGTACGTGCTGCTCGCCCTCCTGCTGGCGCCGTACCTCCGGCGGTGGGGGACGTACACGATCCCGGCGTTCGTCGGCGATCGGTACGGCTCGCAGACGGCGCGGGTGACGGCGGTCGTCTGCGCGATCTTCGTGTCGTTCACCTACGTCGCCGGGCAGATGCGCGGGGTCGGCGTCGTCTTCTCCCGCTTCCTCGAGGTCGAGATCGACACCGGGGTCGTCATCGGGATGGTGCTCGTCCTGTTCTACGCGGTCGTCGGGGGGATGCGCGGGATCACGTACACGCAGGTCGCGCAGTACGTCGTGCTGATCGTCGCCTACCTGATCCCCGCGGTCGCGATCTCGTGGCACCTGACCGGCCACGCGGTCCCGCAGCTCGGCTTCGGCGGGACGCTCCGCGAGGGGGAGGGGGCGGGGGTGGCGCTGCTCGAGACGCTCGACGCGCTCCACCGCGACCTCGGCTTCCCCGAGTACACCGCCGCGTTCCCGGCCGGCGGGAGGAGCATGGTCGACATGCTCGCGATCACCCTCGCCCTGATGGTCGGGACCGCCGGCCTGCCGCACGTGCTCGTCCGGTTCTACACCGTCCGGACCGGCAGCGGCGCGCGCTGGAGCGCGGTCTGGGCGCTGCTGTTCATCGCCGTCCTCTACACCGCGGCGCCGGCGATCGCGGCGTTCGCGCGGGTGAACCTGATCCGGACGCTGAACGGCGTGGCGTACGAGGAGGTCCCGCCGTGGTTCACGAACTGGGAGAAGACCGGGCTGATCGCGTTCGAGGACAAGGACGGCGACGGCGCGATCCGCTACGTCGCCGACCCGGCCGTGAACGAGCTGACCGTCGACAAGGACATCATGGTGCTGGCGAACCCGGAGATCGCCGAGCTGCCGGCGTGGGTGGTGGCGCTGGTCGCGGCGGGCGGGCTCGCGGCGGCGCTGTCGACGGCGGCGGGGCTCCTCCTCGTGATCTCCTCCTCGATCTCGCACGACCTCCTGAAGTCGGTCCTCGCGAAGGGGATGGACGAGCAGCGGGAGCTCCGC
>JAUIEL010000645.1 GCA_030428825.1 bacterium | reverse complement strand
GTTCCCGCTGACCAGGAAGTCGGCGTAGCCGTCCCCGTCCACGTCGCCCGCCGGCGCCACGTCGTTCCCGACCCGCTGGAACCCGGTCCCGTCCCAGGTCCAGTTCGCCGCCGAGGAGAGGCCGCTCGCGCTCCCGAGGTAGAGATGGACCCGGCCCGCTTGGGAGTCGACCCCCGGCGCCCCGACCAGCACGTCGGAGTACCCGTCGGCGTTCACGTCGCCCGCCGTCGCGACCGAGAAACCGAAGACGTCGAGGGCCGCGGCGCCGGACGCGGACCAGGACGGCGTCCCGCCCGGCCCGGCCTCCCCGCCGCGATGGAGGGTGACGGCGCCCTTGTAGCCGCCGCCGACGATCGCGTAGGGGTCGCCGATCAGGATGTCGGAGAAGCCGTCCGCGTCGACGTCCCCCGCCGTGGAGAGCGCTGACCCGTAGTCCTGGCTCGACGGCCCGCCCTGGAACGACCAGTCGGCGTCACCGGGGAGGCCGGCCGCGGAGCCCAGGAAGCCGAGGACGAGATCGTTCGCGGTCGACATCATCACGTCCGCGAAGCCGTCCCCGTTCACGTCCCCGGCGGTCACCGCGTTCGAGAGCCGCGCGTCGCTCGCCCCGCCGAGGCGGGTCCACGCCGCCGTCGGCGCGGCCCCGTCGGGCGACCCGAGGTAGAGGGTGACGCGCCCCTCGTCCGCGAAACTCGCGTCGAACTTCGACGCCGAGACGAGGACGTCGGAGAACCCGTCCCCGTTGACGTCTCCCGCCGGCGCCACGTCGCTGCCGAACGAGGCGCCCATCTGGTTCCCCTGCGCGGTCCAGTCCGGGGTCGTCGAGACCCCCTGGCCGGACGCCGCGGCGGCGAGGAGGGGGACGAACAGGGCGAGAGCGGGAGCGGGAGCGGTCGAGCGCATGGCGGTTCCTCCGGTCGACCTCCCGATCGCGGTCCGACGCCCGGGAGCACACGAAATCGGGTCCGGAGCGCGGAGTCGCGTGGTCTCGGGCCTCACGGCGCGACGTGCGGGAACTCGTTCCCCACGAAGACGTTGTCGCCGGGGTCGGTCTCGTCGTTCAGGTCGAACGCGCCGCTCTTCTTCGCCGAGTTCCCGACGAAGACGTGCCCCGCCCCCTCGACGTGGACGCCGGACGCTCCGGCCTTCACGACGTCGTTGTCCGTGACGTGCGCGCCGACCGCGTCGGACCGGACGTACAGCCCGTCCCCCGCCGTCTTCGCGATCTCGTTCGCGAAGACGTGCGCGTTCGTGGCGCTGCCGACCTCGACGCCCGTCCCGGCCTTCACGATCGCGTTCCCCGCCACGAGCATGTCCGTCCCGACGCTCACGAGGATCCCCTCCTCGATGACCTCTCGCACCTGGTTGTCGAGGACGGAGACCGCTTCGCCGAGGTTCGTGATCCCCCGCCGCGTCATCCCGCTCACGACGTTCCCCGCCACCACGCCGTCGTCGGCCGTCGTGATCCCGTAGTTCCCGTCCCGGATCGTGTTCTTCACGATCGTCGTGCGGACGGTCCCGAACGTCTCCCCGATCGCCCGGCCGGCGTACCGGATGTCGTTCCTCGCGACGACGCAGTCGATACAGACCCCGCCGTCGTGCTGGGCGAGCGTGATCGCGTCCGGCGCCAGCACTTCGGGGGGCGGCTCGCTCCAGCGGAAGAGCGACTTCCGGACGGTCGACTCGCGGACGTCCGCGAAGACGACCCCGGTGTCGCCGCAGTCGACGAACCGGCAGGCGTCGACCAGGACGTGGTCGCTCGAATAGACCCGGACGCCGTCCCCCTCCGCCCGGAACTCGATCTTCCGGACGGCGATCTCGGCGCTCGTGTCGATGAACAGCGCGTCGCCGGAGGTCGTCTTCCAGCGCGTCTTCTTCCCCTTGCCGACGAACGTCAGCCCGGTCCGCCCGATGACCTGGACGTTCTCGTCGTACGTCCCTTTCGCGATCTCGATGACGTCCCCCGCGCCCGCGGCGTCGACCGCCGCCTGGATCGTGGCGTACTCCTTCGGGACCCGGCGCGTGGCGGCGTCGGCCGAGGCGGCGAGCAGGGGCAGGGCGAGGACGAGGGCGAGCGAGCGATGCGGTCTCATGGAGGCCTCCGCCCGACCGTTCGCGCTCCGGCCGCCTCCCGCACACGCTTTCCTCCAGGATTCCTTCCTCGGGACGATCCCCGAGAAAGACCTCGGATTTCCTGACGCCGGCCCGGCCCGAATCCGCTGGCCGAGAGGAGAGGGCAGTCCGGCCCTCCCTCGTCCATCGCCCGAGGTCTCCGATGAAGCCGACGCCGACGCTCCTCCTCCCGTTCTTCCTCCTCGCCGCCGCGCCCGCCTCGGCGAAGACGATCGAGGTCCCCGACGACCACGCGACGATCCAGGCCGCGATCGACGCGGCGCAGCCGGGCGACACGATCGAGGTCGACCACGGCACCTACGCCGAGCGGATCGTCGTCCCCGCCGCCCTCGCCGGGTTGAAGATCGAGGGATCGTCGCGGACCGTGCTCGAGGACCTGATCCTCCTCGACACGCCCGTGATCCGGATCGAGGCGCCGGGCGTCGAGATCGAGAACGTCACCGTCCGCCACGTCCTCGGCCTCGGCACCCGGTCGGCGATCGAGGTCGCGGCGCCCGACGTCACGCTCCGCGAGCTCGCCCTCTTCTCGATCGACGGCGACGCGATCGAGTCGTCCGGCGCCGACCGCCTCCGCCTCGACGAGATCGAGTTCGTCGGCGTCGACGGCTTCGCGACCTCCCTCTCCGGCGACGACGTCGTCGTGACCGACTGCGAGGTCCGCGGCGCGGACAGCGGGATCGAGGTGACCGGCGCGCGCGCCTCGGTCGAGGAGAACGACGTCCACTGCCGCTTCGGCACCGGCGTCCGGGTCGACGGCGACGACGCGAGCGTCCGGGAGAACACGATCGAGTGCCGCTACGGGGACGGCATCGAGGTCGACGGCGCCCGGTCCTCGGTGAAGGAGAACGACGTCACGCTCGCCTTCTCCGGGATCCGCGTCTTCGGACAGGACGCCGTCGTCTCGCGGAACACCGTCTCGCGGACGGACAACTACGGGATCCAGCTCTCCGGTTCGGGGAGCGTCATCACGAAGAACGAGATCACCGACGCCGGCTTCGCCGGGCTCTCCGTCTACTCCGCCCTCGTGAAGATCCGGAAGAACGAGATCCGATCGTGCGGCGACATCGGCATCGAGGTCGGCGGGAACGCGCACACCGTCGAGTCGAACGAGGTCCGGGACGGGCTCGGCGACGGCATCCAGGTCTTCGGCGAGACGATCCTCCTGACCGGCAACGAGGTGATCGGCCACGCCCACGACGGAATCGCCGTCTTCGGCGCCAGCACCACGATCGTCGACAACGACGTGAGGAAGAACCGCGCCGAAGGCCTCGACAACCGCGCGAGCGGCACCACCGTCATCGACAACCGCTTCAAGAAGAACCGCATCGACGTCGCCACGACGAAGCCGTTCGCGGAGTTCGAGGAGAACGAGTTCAAGACGGGAGGACCGGAGACGCTCCCGGAGGTGTGAGGGGAAGCAGGGGAGAGCAGGGGAGAGCAACGAGAGCAGGGGAGAGCGCGGGGGGATCGAGGGTCGTCCTTGCGAGCTTGCCGCGCTCCGGGGGAGGAGGGGAGAGCGCGCGGACGCGGAGAACTCGCGCCGACGACAACCCTCCGCGCCAGCGCCATCCCAAAGGTCCTCTCCGCACTCCCCCCTACCCTTTCATGGGAATCGGGTGAGGAAGTCCGGAGCGGGCGAGGCGGGGGCCGGAGAAGGGATGAGGCTCCGAGAGCGACCCCGCAGCGCGACTCGAAGACGAGCGGAGACCACGCCCGACGCAACGCGCGAGGACGTGAGCGGGTCGGAGAGCACGTCCCCTCTCCGGCACCCGCCGTGGCGAACGCGAAGACGTTCCCGAACGCGTT
>JAUIEL010000644.1 GCA_030428825.1 bacterium | reverse complement strand
GCGCTCATTGGCCAGTTCAACCGAAGTTGCAACGGCGGCGTGCGGCGGCGTCTCGAGAATCAAAAGCTGTGCAGTCGCGATGCGCAGAATGTCCATCACGCGCGCATTCTTTTTCGGCAGGGGACGGTCGAGCCAGTTCCCGATGAGATGATCGATGGCGCCGCGACGGCGCAATGTTTCGGTTGCGAGAAGCCGTGCGAAGCCCCGGTCGGCGCCCTCGAGATGCTCAAATGGCCGGGTTCGCGCGATCGCGTCATCGAGGGTCGCGCCTTCAGCGACGCGGTCGAGAATTTCCAGAACGGCGCGGCGCGCCTCGACGCCCGGCATGGTGGACAGCGGACGCGAGGGCGCGCGTTCCTCCCGGTCGTCGGATCGGTCATCGCGGTCGCGCCGAGGGCGTTCAGCGCGAGCCCCTCGTCGACCCGCGGCGTGAACGTGAGGTGGTGGCCCGCGATCGAGTTCCCGAGCGGGCCGGTGACGACCAGGACGTCGCCGACGCGGGCCCCGGAGCGGCGGACGGGAGGGTGCGGGGACGGGCGGCCGAGGACGGTGACGTCGACGAAGAGCCCCCCGGGGGAGCGCTTCGTGTCCCCGCCGGCGATCGCGAGGTCGAAGCGGGACGCCATCGCGTCGACGCCGTCGAGGAACGCGCGCGCGTCGGCCTCGGTCGTCCCGACGGGGAAGGCGGCGGCGAGGAAGGCGCACCACGGTCGCACGCCCATCGCCGCGACGTCGGAGAGGTTCTTCGCCACCGCCTTCCGCCCCGCCGTGCGGAACCCGCACTCCGAGAGCACGAGGTCGACGCCGTCGAGCGTCGCGTCCTGCACCACGACGAACGGCCCGCCCGCGTCGAGCACCGCGCCGTCGTCGCCGATCCCGAGCACGACGCCGTCGGCCGCCGCCGCGCCGTACCGCTCGGCCAGGAGTGCGTGAAACCGGGTCTCGTCGAACGTCACGCCCGCAGCCTGTCGCGTCGCCCCTCCCGACGCAAGGGAGGCGATCCGGGGGGTCGTCGCCGGCCGACCGATCGCGTACGCTCCATCGGACGAAACGACTTCCCGGAGAGAACCATGGACCGCCCGAAGAGCCGCCTCCCGAAGACCCTGTTCTACGCCTTCGTCGCGCTCTCCTGCGCGCGCGCCTGGTTCGGTCCGCTCCCGCTCGAGCGCGAGGCGCACGCGCAGCTCCCGAACCAGGGCGCCCAGCTCCGCTCCATCGCCAGCGAGACGCGGCAGACGAACAAGCTGCTGCAGGATCTGATCGACCACCTGAAGGTCGGCGTGCTGAAGGTCGAGGTGACGAACCCGCCGCCGGCGGAGAAGCGGTAGGGCCGAAGGGAGACGCCGGTCGCGCTCCCGGTCGCTGGAGCCGGTCGGGTCCGACGGGGCCCTCAGCGGCGGGGACGGAGTCGGATCTCTCGGACGCCCTCCGACGCCGCGGAGGGGACGAGGAAGTCGTCGATCTCCGTCACGTCGTAGCCGAGCAGCGTCGCGTCGAGGACGAGCGTGACCGGACCGACAGGAAGTCGGTGCGGCGCGACACCGTGGAGACCGGGGCGCCAGGGGGACGGGCCGTGGGGCGCGATCGTCCGGTCGCCGAGCTCCATCCGCCAACCGACGAGCACGCGCGGCAGGGGGACGCCGGTGTCCGCGTCGACGATCCGGAGCCGCGGGTGCCCGACGCGCGGGAGGACGAGGTCGACGTCCTCGTCGCCGACGCGGACGGCGTGCGGCTCGAGGAAGAACGTCTCGAGGGTCCAGTCGTACTGGATCTCGAGATCGGTCGCGGTGTCGGCGGCGAATCGGAACGCGAAGCGGCCGTCGGCGTCGGTGACGCCGAACGCGAAGGACCGGCCACGGGACCCGAGTGGATGCAGGGCGACCTGGACCCCTGAGACGGGTTCCCCCGAGGGACGCCGGACCACGCCGCCGACCCGGGCGGTCGGAGCGGCCGTTACGAAGTCGTATCGGGTCGTCGCGCCCTCGCGGACGAGGACGACGGCCCGGGAGAGCACCCGGTCCCCGTACGCCAGCTCGAGCTCGACCCTCCCCGCCTCGACCTCGTCGATGCGGAACTCCGTCGCATCCCCGAGATGCCGGTCTCCCCACGCGCGCGCGCCCGCCCACCGGACGTGCCGGCCCGGCCCGTTCTCGAGCAGCCGAACCGCCCCCTCGATCGAGCCGAAGCGCGGCTCGTCCAGCACGAGTTCCACCACCTCGCCCGGCCGCTCGAACGAGACCTCTCTGGTCATGGCGAGCGCACGTTCCCGCGAACGGACCGTCACCTCGTACGTCTTCCCCGGCACCAGCCCCTCCAGGCGAAACCGTCCTGCGGCGTCCGCCTTCCCGAACTGCGCCCCCGAACCGGGCAGGACGCGAACGCCGGCGGGCGCTTCGCTCGGCCCCTCCTCCTTCGCGAAGACCGTCCAACCGCCGGGCTCGGCCGAAGCGGCGCCGCGAACCTCCCCGCGGAGCACGCACGCGGGCACCATCTCGATCTCGATCTCTCCCCCGTCCCGCAGCGCCGATCGGTCCGGCATGAAGTTCGTCGTGCAGTACCCGGGCTTCCGGAACCCGGCGACCGGCGTCTCGGTCACCAGTCCCCGGAGCACGACGCGCCCCTCCTCGTCCGTCTCGAGTCGCCGGCCGGCGTCGACCCGGACTCCCCCGAGCGGGCGCCCCGTCTCCGCGTCGATCACGCGGGCTCGCAGCGTGACACCCGCCGGAACGAAGACGTCGAGGCGCTCCTCACCGGATCGCTCGATGCGGACCGCTTGTGCATGGGGCACGTGTTCCGGTCGACGGACGACGAGCTCGATCTCCTCCCCGACCGGCACCCTCGGCAGGCGATACCGACCCTCGTGATCCGTGGTCGTCTCGAGCGGCGAGCCCGACCCCCACGTCGACCAGCCGACCGACACTCGCGCGCCGGCGATCGGCGCGCGGGTCTCGAACGTCCGCACCACGCCGGAGAGGGCGGCGGACGCGCGGAGCACCACGACCGGCGCCTCCCGCGCCTTCAGCCTCTCGACCGTCGGCGCGAACGCCGGGTGGTCGACGAACACGGTCGCGTCCTCGTCGAGCGTGAGCGCGAGCGTCGCCGCTCCCGCCTCGTCGGTCGTCGCCGTCGTCGCGGTCGGAGAGAACGTCTCGCGCTCGCCCGCGCCGAGCGTCACGGTCGCGCCCGAGACCGGCCGGTCCGCCGCGTCGATGACGCGCACGACGGTTCCCTCGGAGGGCCTGGCGTCCGCGGGGGCCGCCGACGCGACTTCCCGTACCGCCGCGATCTCGGCCCGCGCGCCGGCGGTCGCGCCCGCCGCAACCTTCGCGTCGTCCGATTCGACCGCCGCCGCCGCCGTCCCCGCGGCCGGTCCCTCCGCCGCCGGCGGCGTCGCCCCCGACCGGGAGGCGAGCCAGCCCGCCGCGCCGACCAGCGTGACCCCGAGCACCACCGCGGCGATCGCTTTCGGTCCCATGACGACTCCTCCCGCGACCAGCGCGCTCGCTCCCGCCCCGGACGCCTCCGACCTGCCGAGCGGCAGCAGCAGGACCCCGACCGCGCGCCCCCCGCGATCCCCGTCCACGTCCAGCCGCGACCGCAACCCGTCGAGCCCCCGCTTCAGCCGCCACCGCACCGTCCCGTCGGGGACGCCGGTCCGGCGCGCGATCTCGGCCCCGGAGAGCCCCTCCGCGTAGCGAAGCCACACCGTCGTCCGGAACGGCTCGTCCAGCTCCGTCACCGCCTCGACCAGACGACGCGCCGCCTCGGCGCGGGCGACGACCTCGCCGGTCGCCGGCGCGCGCGCGTCGTGCTCGTCGAGCGGTCGGTGCGTCCCTCGCCGCGCCGCGCTCCGCCTCGCCATGCGCGCGAGGTTGCGCGCGACGACGGTCAGCCAGGGGGTGACCGACCGATCCGTCGCCGGGCGATGCTCGAGCGCCCGGACCCACGT
>JAUIEL010000643.1 GCA_030428825.1 bacterium | reverse complement strand
GCCTGACCCTCGCCGCCGCGGCCGCCCCCGCCGCCGGCCAGCGCTGGCTCGACGCTCCGCTCGTGTTCGCGCCCGGCGGGCCGGGCGAAGAGGCGATCGCCGTCGGCGACCTCGACCTCGACGGCGACCCGGACGTCGTCTTCGCCGACGACCTCGGCAACCTCGTCGTCCGGCGGAACGACGGCGCGAGCGGCTTCACGTCCGACGCGCCGATCCCCCTCCCCTCCGGCGTGATCCTCGGCCGCGACTTCTGGTTCTTCTCCCAGGACGACCCGAGGATCGGCGACTTCGACGGGGACGGCGACCTCGACCTCGCGTTCTGCGCCGACGTCGGCGTGACGATCCTCCCCGGGGACGGCGCCGGCTCGTTCCAGGCCCCGGTCTCCGTCCCCCTCCCGTTCCCCGCGACGCGCCTCGCCGTCGGCGACTTCGACGCGGACGGCGTCGCCGAGCTCGCGGTGACGTACGCGGTGCTCCCGGTCCAGCTCGTCTGGATCGACCACGCCGGCGGCGCGTACCAGGTGACCCCGCCCGCGTTCCTGTCGGTCGGATATCAGAACGCCGTCTCGCTCGCCACCGGAGACTTCGATCAGGACGGGTTCGACGACGCGGTCGCCACCCTCGAAATGTCCGGCGACTACGAACTCGTCCACACCGTGAACGGCCAGCCCGTCTACACCGGGGCGTTCCCGAACAACCCGTTCGTCACGGCGACGCTGTACGTCTGGGCCGGCGACCTCGACGGCGACGGCGACGACGACATGCTGCTCGGCGGGCTCGTGAACGACGAGTTCACCCTCCAGCCGTACTGGAACGTGAACGGGGCGCTCCGCTTCGGGACGCCGGCGCAGACGAGCGCCCCCGGCCTGAACGCCTCGATCGGGGTCCGCCGGATGGAGCTCGTCGACTGGGACGAGGACGGCGACCTCGACCTCGCCGGCCAGACGTACCTGACGAGCCCGTTCGACGCCGACATCGCCGCGTGGTTCGTCGAGCAGGTCGACCACCCGACCTTCCCCGGCACCTGGTTCCCCGATCCGCGGCCGGTCCCCGTGCCCGACGCCGGTGCGATGGCCGGCGTCGCCGACCTCGACGGCGACGGCCACGTCGACTTCTGCGGCGCACGCTCGGTCGTGTTCGGCGACGGGACGTTCGACCTCCCGCTCCAGCCGGCGCTCGACGGGGATCCGGCCGGCGCGCACCTCGCCGACCTCGACGACGACGCGGACGTCGACGTCGTCGACGGCGCGTTCCTCCGCACGAACGACGCGGCCGGAGCGTTCGCCGGGACCGCGGACTGGCTCCCGGACCCCGGCGCCAACCTCGCGTACGCCGGGCCGATCGTCGTCGCCGACCTCACCGGCGACGGCCGCCTCGACGCCCTCGTCGAGCGGCGCGTCACCGTCGGCGACCTGTTCGCCGACATGCGCGTCCTCGCCGGGCAGCCGGACGGCTCGTTCCTCGACGTCGGCGCGGCGGCGCTCGCGCCGATCGGCGGCCCGGGGACCCGCGCCGGCGACTTCGACGGCGACGGCGACGTCGACGTCTTCACGCCGACCGGCCTCTGGCGGAACGACGGCGCGACCCACCTCGTCCTCGGCCCGACGTTCGCGCACTCCTCGATCGAGGACGCGGCCGACTTCGACGGCGACGGCGACCTCGACGTCCTCGCCCGGAACGGCGACCAGCTCGTCCTCCTGCGGCGCGACCCCGGGGGGTACTCCTCCCAGGTGCTGTTCACGCAGATCGGGCTCGCCTCCTCGGCGGCGTGGCTCGACGTCGACGACGACGGGGACCTCGACGTCGTGGCGCCGGCGGTGACGTTCGGCGTGCCGCGCGTCTACGTCATCGAGCACCTCCCCGGCCCGACGTTCGCCTCGATGCCCGGCCTCGAACCGTTCGGGGTCGCGGCGGAGCGGTTCGCCGCGATCGACCTCGACGGCGACGGACTGTCGGACCTCGTCGGCGCCAGCGAGGCGTACGACGAAGCGCCGGCCTCGAACCTCGACCCGTACGGAGGGATCGTCGCGTTCCGCCGGAGCGGACCGGGCCTCGTCTTCGAGCCGGCGCGGCGCTGGATCGGCCATCGCAACGCCGGGTTCGCCGACGCCGACCAGGACGGCGACCTCGACGTCGTCGGGCGGACGGTCGTCCGGAGCACCCGGTTCGCCTCCCCGGCACAGGGGACGATCCGCCAGTACGGCGCCGGCACCGCCGGGACCGGCGGCGCCGTCCCGCTCCTCGGCGCTCGCGGCCCCGCGACGACGTCGTCGACCACGTTCGAGCTCCGGCTCCGCGACGCCCTCGGCGGGGCGCCGTCGCTCCTCGTCCTCGGGCTCGCCGAGGGCGCGATCGCCGACGTGCCGTACCCCGGGATGACGCAGCTCGTCGGCGGCGCTCCGTTCCTCGCCTTCCTCCCGATCGGCGGCACGCCCGGCGCGGCCGGCGAAGGGGCGCTCACGCTCCCGGTCGCCCTCCCCGCGCCGTACGCCGGCCAGACCGTCTTCCTCCAGACCTGGCACGTCGACCCGGCGGCCCCGTTCTGGCTCACCCAGTCGAACGGGCTCGAGCTCCACTTCGGCACCTGAGGGACGACACGGAGAACGACCGGTGAAAGAGGTCCACGAGGAGCGCGTCGGGCTCGACGCGCTCGCCGGGGCGCTCGGGGTCGAAGCGGCGCCCGGGCTGTTCCGGTTCCTGCTCCGGCGGTCCGGGACGAAGGACGTCCGGATCGACGGCGACGCGCTCGCCCACCCGTCGTTCCTGCCGGTCGAGCTGCTGCTCCGGCAGACGCTCGACGAGCTGCGGGAGAGCGGGGCGCGCGTCGAGCCGTGCCTCCGGTGCGGGGAGCGGTTCGACGCCGATCGCGACGACGGGATCTTCGCCGACCCGGCGGCGCTCGAAGGATTCGTCTGCCGCGCGTGCGCCGAGGGGATGGACGCCTGGACGTACTTCCACGAGGTGCTCGTCTCCCGCTGAGCCTCCCGGCGGGGCCGAGGTCCCGGGATCGAGCGGACGCCTTGGCCCTCGCCGGCGGTCCCGGCCGTTCGGTCGGGGTATCGTGACCCGCACCGCCGGCGTCCCCCTTCGCGGGCGGCGCCCGTCCCGGAGGAAGAACCCGATGGCGTTCGCCGCCCGCATCGTCCCGCTCGCGCTCCTCGCCGCCGCCGCGATCTCGAGCTCCTCGTCCGCCCAGCGCTGGTTCCCGTCCCCCCGTACGTTCGCGCCGGGGGGCGCGGCGGTCGCGGTGGGCGACGTCGACGGCGACGGGGACGCGGACGTGGTGTTCCGGGTCGGCGCGAACCTCGTCGTCCGCCGGAACGACGGCGCGGCGGGGTTCTCGCCGGACGCGCCGATCCCGTTGCCGGCCGGCGAGGCGCTCGACAACGACCGCCCGCTGCTGGCGGACGTCGACGGCGACGGCGCGCTCGACTTCGTCCTCGCCGGCGCCAACGGTCTCTTGCTGATGCTCGGCGACGGCGCCGGCGGCTTCCCGACCTCGGCTTCGGTCGCGCTCGGCGCCGCCGTGACCCAGCTCGCGGGCGGCGACTTCAACCAGGACGGCCGGACCGACGTGGTCGTCTCCCACGGCTCGAACCCGATGCGGGTCCGCTGGGTCTGGTGGGACGGCGTCCAGTTCCGGAACACGAACCCGGCGTCGGTGCCGGAGCTCCTCGCCGCCTCCTCGCTCGAGGCGGGCGACTTCGACAACGACGGCCGCGACGACGCGGTGATCTCCAGCTGGTCGGCCGGGACGTTCGCGACGGTGCTCACCGTCGGCGGCGTCCCGACCTTCGGCGCGACCTTCCCGGTCGGGCAGCTCGGCAACGACACGATCCACGTGCTGGCCGGCGACCTCGAGGGGGACGGCGACGACGACGTCCTCACGGTGAACGCGGATTCGAACGACGTCGGGGTCCAGCCGTTCGTGAACACGGCCGGCGGGCTCGTCCCGGG
>JAUIEL010000642.1 GCA_030428825.1 bacterium | reverse complement strand
GCCCTGATCCTTTCCTCTTCCGCTCACGGAACCTCGAGTCGAACCGTCGCGTTCTCCCCCGCGGCGACGTAGACCATCCGGCTCGCGAGCGCGACCGTGCGGTCCCCCGCCGGGTCGACCGCCTCGACGAGGTACGTCCCCGGCCGCACCCCTCCGACCGCGAACCTCCCCTGGTGGCCGAGCGACCGCTCGAGCACGTGATCGTCGTCGAGGTGGATCCGCACCAGGAGGTCGCGTCGATCGGAGGTCGACACGACCTGCCCCTCGAGGAACGACCCGGCCCGCAGGCGCACCAGCACGTCGGTCTCCGCGCCGGGACGGACGCTCGCGGTCGCGGGCGAGCCCTCGACCCAGTTGTGCGTGCGGCAGTAGCCGGCGCTCGGTCCGACGAACCAGGTCCCGGCCGGGAGGGCCTTCAGCCGGAACCGGCCGTGGCTGTCGGTGCGGGTCGAGAGCCGCTCCGTCCCGGCCTCTCCCTCGCGCGTCGCCTCGATCGCCGCGAACGGGACCGGGGCGTCGTCCTCGTCGAGCGCCTGGCCGACCAGGTCGCCGGCGCCGGCCACGATCGGGATCTCGACCGAGCGGACCTCGTCCGTCCGGAGCGGAGGGAGCTCGAGGACCAGCCGCCCGTGGACGCCGTCGGTCGCGGTGGCGGCGAGCCGGTACGGGCCCGGCACGAGCCCGTGGAACTCGAAGTACCCCTTGTCGTCGGTCCTCGCCGCGCGATGGGCGCTCCGGGTCGCGGGTCTGGTCAGGACGACGTCGACCCCGTCGACCGGCTCCTGCGTCCCCTCCTCGACCACGCTGCCCCGGAGCGTCGCGCCGCGGGGGACCACGAACACGACCGGCTCGGTCGGCGCGCCGCCGGCGAGCTCCACCCTCCTCCGCTGCGCCGCGCCGTAGGTCGAGAACGGCACGTCGGTGAGCCAGACCGAATACGTCCCGTCCCGGAGCGGACGGAACCAGACGTTCCCCCGCTCGTCGGTCGTGCGGCGTCCGCGTCCCGCGGCGACCGACACGCCGGCGACGCCGCTCCCGCGCTCGTCGACGACCCGGGCCCGGAGGACGCCGCGCGCGACCGGGAGCACGACGTCCAGCGACATCCAGTCGTCGCCGCGACCGAGCGGCACGGTCACCTTCCGCAGGTCGGTGGAGTTCGGGGTGAAGACGAGCGCCACCGTCTCGTCGGTGATCCTCCCGGTGAAGCCGCCGAACGTGTTGGTCGTCTTGGTCGGCGTCGGCTCCCCGTCGGCGTCGACGCCGGAGAGGGTGACGCCGGTCGGGAGGCCCGAGTCGGCCCGCCGGGCGACGCCGGCGACGAAGCGCCACTCCGGTCGCTGCGGGTCGACGTCGTCGGAGTCGACGCGCAGTTCGCCGACCTGGTCCACGGGGACCTCGTCGGCGGCGGCGTCCGGAACGCCGGCCTCGAGGTCCGGAGCGACGAGCGGGGCGGCGGCGAGCGTGGCGCCGTCGCCGGTCGTCGCGTCGGGCGGCGACGGGCGGTCGCGTCCGCTCCAGACGACGAGGGAGACCGCGGCCGCCACGAAGGTCGCGGCGACGAGGAATCGAGTCAGGACGGCGGCGCGTGACGAGGCCACGGGCTCTCTCCAGGACGAGGAGCCACGAGTCGGGTGCCGCGCGGAGTGTAGCAGAACCGCGCCCGGATCAGGCCGGGGCGGAAGGGCCTCCCGCGTCCCCGTCACCTCCCGCCTCGACCAGCTCCCGGAGCCGGAACCGCTGGACCTTGCCGCTGCCGGTGAGCGGGAACGACTCGACGAAGACGACGCGGGCGGGGACCTTCGCGCGGGAGAGGCGGGCCGCGACGTGCGCGCGCAGCTCCTCCTCGCCGACGTCCGCGCCGGGCGCGCGCCGGACCGCCGCGCCGACCTCCTCGCCGAAGAAGTCGGAGGCGATCCCGAAGACCGCGGCGTCGGCGACCCCGTCGTGCTCGCGGAGGGCGTCCTCCACCTCGGCCGGCGAGATGTTCTCCCCGCCGCGGATGATCAGCTCCTTGATCCGGCCGACGATCCGGATCGACCCGTCGTCGTCCCGTTCGGCGAGGTCCCCGGTGCGGAGCCAGCCGTCCGGCGTGATCGCCGCCGCGGTCGCCTCCGGGTCGTCGTCGTAGCCGATCATGACGTTCTCGCCGCGGCACCAGAGCTCCCCGGGCGCTCCGGGCGGGACGTCCTCGCCGGACGCCGCGTCGACGAGGCGGACCTCGACGTCGGGGAGCGCGCGGCCGACCGTCGTCGCGCGGAGGTCCATCGGGTCGTCGGGGCGGGACATCGTCACGCCGGGGGACGCCTCGGTCAGCCCGTACGCGACGACGATCCCGCCGACGTGGAGCTCGCGCGCGACGTCGCGCACGACCGCCGGCGGACAGATCGCTCCCGCCATGATGCCGGCGCGCAGGGACGTCAGGTCGCGCGGGCGCGCGCGCTGCTCCTCGAGTTCGGCGAGGAACATCGTCGGCACCCCGTACAGGAGCGAGCAACGTTCCTCCGCGACCGCGTCGAGGACCGCCGCCGGGTCGAAGACGTCGTTCAGGACCATCGCCGCGCCCGTCCCGTGGGCGACGAGGGTCCCGATCACGCAGCCGAAGCAGTGGAACAGCGGGACGGCGAGGCAGAGGCGGTCGGCGGGCGTCACGCGGAGGACGCGCGCGATCGCCGCCGCGTTCTCCACGATGTTCCGGTGGGACAGCATCACCCCCTTCGGGAACCCCGTCGTCCCCGAGGTGTACTGCATGTTGATCGGTTCGTCGACGTCCCGCCCCTCCTCGAGGGCGCGCACCGCCGCGGGGTCCGCGGCGTCCCCGCCGGCGAGGAACGCCGCCCAGTCGGTCGAGCCGCCGGCCGCGGCGCCGTCGAGCCCGACGCGGAGCGCGAGGGAGGGGGCCGCCGCCGCGGAGAGCGCGTCGACCTTCGGCGGGAACGCGTTCTCTCCCGCGCCGCGCCCGAAGAAGAGCGCCCGCGCCCGGCTCCGGCCGACGACGTACTCGATCTCGCGCTGCTGGAGCGCGCTGTTCGCGGTCACGAGCACCACGCCGGCGCGCGCGAGGCCGTGCTGCAGCTCGAGCCACTCCGGCAGGTTCGCGGCCCAGACGACCGCCCGGTCCCCCGGCGCGAGACCGGCCGCCACGCACGCCGCCGCCACCCGGTCCGCCCGCGCGTCGAGCTCGGCGTAGGTCCACCGGACGCCGCGCGCGGGGGAGACGACCGCCTCCCGATCGCCGCACCGGCGCGTCACCTCTCGCAGCAGCGCGGAGAGCGTCCGACCCCCGGCCGGGCCGTCGCTCATCGGCCCTCCGCCTCGGGGACGAGGTCCCGTGCGATCAGCGACGACCAGGTCTCCATGTTCGCGGCCGGGTCCCGGGCGAGGCGGAGGAGCTCGTCGGCGGAGGTCCAACGCGCCTCGAGCAGTTCGGTCTCGCGGACCCGGACGTCGCCGTCGCCGGGGACGGTCGCCTCGTACACGAGCCCGAAGTGGACCGCGCCGACCGGGTTCGAGTCGTCGTTGATCACGCCGACCGGCCGGAGGGTGAAGTCGCCGGTCACGTCGACCTCCTCCTCGATCTCGCGGCGGGCGCACGCCTCGAGGAGGTCGTCGTGCTCGGCGTCCGGCGGGTTGACGTGGCCGCCGACGCCGATCGAGAGCTTGTCGTGCAGCCGCGCGTCGCCGCCCCGCTTCGAGCGCTTCAGGAGGAGGACCTCCTCGCCACGCCGGACGACGACGTACGGGATCACCTGCTGGAACGAGCGGTCCTCCTCGGCGAACCGGCGCTCGACGAAGAACCCCCGCTCGTGGGACCGGGCGACGTACCGGTCGATTTCGTCGGCGTGGGCGGCGCGGGCGAGGAACCCGTGCGGGACGTGGAGGTCGAACAGCTCCGCCCGTTTCACGACCCAGACGAATTCCACGGCGGAGGCCTCCGTTCGCGCGACGAGGGGACGGCGA
>JAUIEL010000641.1 GCA_030428825.1 bacterium | reverse complement strand
CGACGCGCAGACCGTGCCGACCGATCATCTCCGACAGGATGACCCGGTTCGCCTCGTTGTCGTCCACGACCAGGACCCGCTTCCCCTCGAGTCGGCCGAGCGCGCCCCGCCAGTCGGGGGAGGGCGACGCGCCGGTCGCCATCGGGAGGGTGACGACGAAGCGGGTCCCGGCGCCGACGACGCTCTCGACCGAGATCTCCCCTTCCATCCCGCTCACCAGGTGCCGCGTGATCGCCAGCCCGAGGCCGGTCCCGCCGTGGCGTCTCGTCGAGGAGACGTCGGCCTGCTCGAAGGCGTCGAAGATCCCGTCGAGCGCGTCGGGCGCGATCCCGATCCCGGTGTCCCGCACCTCGACCCGGACGTTCCTCCGGCCGTCGTCCGGAGACTCGCCGTCGCGATCGACGTCCACGTCGACCGTCACCGTCCCCCGGTCCGTGAACTTGGCGGCGTTCCCGACCAGGTTGACGAGGATCTGGCGCAGGCGCACGGGGTCGCCGACGACCACCTCCGGCACGTCCGGGCCGACGCGATGGAGGAGCTCCACCGGCTTCCCGCGGACCCGCACCGCGAGGGACCGCGCGACGTCCGCCACGAGGTCGCGGAGGTCGACGTCGCACTCCTCGAAGACGAGCTTCCCGGCGTCGATCTTCGAGAGGTCGAGGATGTCGTTCAGCAGCGCGAGGAGCGACTCTCCCGAGTCGAGGACGGTCTTCAGGTAGTCGCGCTGCGAATCGGTGAGCTCGGAACGCAGCAGGAGCTCGGAGAGACCGATGATCGCGTTCAGCGGCGTCCGGATCTCGTGGCTCATGTTCGCCAGGAACGCGCTCTTCGCCTCGTTCGACTTCCGCGCCTCGACGCTCGCCCACTCCGCGACGCGCCGGCTCTCCTGGAGCTGCGTCGTCAGGTCGTCGAACGCCCGCGCCAGGTGCCCGACCTCGTCCTCGCGATCCGTCGGCAGGAGCAGCGCGTCGCCGTCGACGTTTCGCCGGAGCTCCAGCGTCATGCGGTTCAGGGGCGCGGTGAGTCGGCTCGCCGCCAGGACCGAGACGAGGCTGACCAGGATCGCGAGGCTGACGATCAGCAGCACGCTCTTGTGGCGGATCGCGCGCAGGGGACCGAGGATCTCGGTCGCGGGAGCCATCACGGCGACGAGCAGGGACCGATCGGAACGAAACGACTCCACGTGCGCCGTCGCGCCCTCGGCCATGAACTCGCGGCCGTCCGCCGCCCGATGGAACCGCGCCCCCGACGACTCTCGAACCTCGTCGAGCTTCTGCCGCGCCGCCGCGCCGACGTGCGCGCTCGACATCGCGACCCAGCCGGTCGAGGACGCATAGCGCAACCCGGCCCCTCCGTCGGTGACGATCGCCGCCTCGTACGGCGCGGTCAGCTCGGACCGAGCGAGCTTCGAGGAGATCATCGACCGCGCGTCCGCGTTGACGACGACGAACCCGAACAGACGCCCCTCGTCGTGGATCGGCACGACGGCGCGCACCATCTGCGTCCCCGACTGCGGGGCGCCGTGTTCCCGATTCGTGGTGACCGGGGAGAAATAGACCGCGCCCGGCGGCAGGTCCGTGTTCTCCCGGAGGTAGAACTCCTCCCCCTTCTGCTGGAGTTCGCCGGGCGGGACCCTCCGGAGGTTCAGCGAGCCGCCCTCGCCGAGCGCGCTGTTGACCCGGACGAGCTCGCGGCCTCCGTCCTCGAGCCCGATGTACCGGAGCTGCCGGTAGTGCGGACGCCGGTGCAGGAACGACTCCATGATCGTCTCGAGGCGCCTCCTCCACGTCTCGGTCGACGACTCGCCTTGTTCGTCGAAGCCGCCGGCGCGGAGGCTCCGGATCAAGCCTCGGATCGGAGGGGTCGACGCGATCACCTGGGCGTCGTCGCCGAGCTCGCGGTACGCCTGCTCGACCTGCGGGACCAGGAGGTTCGCCCGTTGTCTCAGGTCGTTCTTGGCGCGCGTCAGCGCCAGGGTCGACGTGCGGTCGTAATAGAGGACCCCGACCGCGAGCGAGCTGAGGCACGCGGCCAGGGTCACCAGCAGGATCACCCGGAACCGCATGCTCGCGAAGAGTGACGCTCGGCCGGGTGCGTTCGTCTCCGTCCGGGCGGAGCGCGCCTCGATGATCTCGCCGTCCAAGTCCCGCTCTCCCGGCTCCCGCGGTCTCTCTTGATTCCCGCTCATCGACCGTCGGCCTCGTCGAGCCGAAGACCGACGGCGGTCAGCGGTGCGTTCTCCTTCCCACCCCGCGCCGAGCGTTCCACCCCCGAAACTCCGCCGCGCCTGCGGTCGAATCCACGACCTCTCCGCCTCGTCTACTTCGTGGATGACCGGTCGCTCGGTTCGAGCCGGACCGCCACGTCCGCGACCTCTCCCGCGCGGAGCGTCAGCGTCGCCTCGCCGACGAGCGTCTCCCCTTCGACGTCCACGGCGACGCTCACGACGTGCTCGCCGGCGGCGAGACGATCGACGCGGAACCGCCCCCCGTCGGCGAGCACCGCGCGGGCGGGTCCGGCGGCCGACTCGCGAGGGGCGACCGACACCGGGACGAGCCTCGGGAGCGAGCGGTCGCACTCCACCGTCCCGGTCAGGGTGGCGGTGCCGGTCGCCTCGAGGACGACGCGGATCGTCTCGCCGTCGACGACGGTCACCCGCTCGGTGAGCGCGGAGATCTTCACGCCGGCGCGCTCGACCACGAACGCGACGAACCGTTCGCCGCCGGGGACGTCCTCGACGACGAAGCGCCCGGCCGCGTCGGTGATCGCCTCCGTCCGCCAGAGCGCACCGGCGTGGAACCCGCTCACCGCGATCGTCGCGCCCGCGACCCCGGGCGCCTCCCCCTCGATCCGGCCGAACGGGCCGAGCACCAGCCGGCGGTCGACGAACGGAGCGTCGAGCGCGACGTCGAACGGGCCGTGCCGGTGCACCGGCTCGCCCGCGACGGTGACGTGCAGGATCGTCGCCCCGCCGGGCACGGGGAGGACGAACCGCCCGTCGTCGTCCGTCGTCGCGACGGGACGCGCGTCGGGCGACTCGTAGAAGCGGGAGACCGCCCGTCCGTCGTCGCGGCGGACCGTCGCGCCGGCGACCGGCAGCCCGGTGCCGGCGCGGACGACCTGCCCCCGCACCTCGACCGGCGGGAAGAGACGGTGCGCGACCGGGTGCGCCGCCGGGTCGGCGGTGACGACGACGCGGTCGACGGTCGCCGGCGCGTACCCCGGCGCGATCGCCTCGACCGCGATGAACGCGCCGACCTCGAACCGCGTCGTCCCCGTGTCCCACCGACCGTCGTCCGCCTCGAACCGGAACCCCTCCTGCACCCAGACGGCGGGGAGGAAGCCGAGTCGCTGCTCCCCCTCGCGGAGCGTCGGCGCGACGAGCCGGAGGCGGAACGAGGGGATCGGCCGCCCGGTCCGGCCGTCGAGGACGACGCCCGCGAGCCCTCCCGCGCGCCGGAGCGTCCAGACGTGGTGTTCGGCGTCGACCGGCGCGAGCGGCCGCTCGAAGAGCGTCGTGTGACCGGCCGCCTCGACGGTGACCGTCAGGTCGCCCGCCGGCAGGCCGTCGATCCGGACCCGGCCGCCCTCGTCGGTCCGCCCGCTCCCCACGCTCGCGCCGCGCCGCCGGACGAACACCGAGGCGCCCGCGAGCGGCACGCCGCGCTCGTCGACGACGCGCCCGCCGACGAAGTGGCCCGCGCCGAGCACGATCTCGACCTCCGCCCCGTCCGGCCCGACGCCGTCGAGGCCGCGCTGGTCCGGCGCGTGCCCGGCGCTCCGGGTCAGCAGCCGCAGCGGACCGCTCGCGACGAGGAACTCGAATCGTCCCGCCGCGTCGCTCGCGCCCGAGAACCATTCGTGCCCGTCCGTCTCCTGGGCCGAGACCCGCGCGCCGTGGACGGGACGTCCGCCCTCGTCGAGCACCCGCCCGGAGAGCCTCCTCCCGCGCTCGAGCGTGAGGATGC
>JAUIEL010000640.1 GCA_030428825.1 bacterium | reverse complement strand
TGACGGGCTCCGGACACCACCACGGCGGGGAACTGGCGAAAGAGGCGTTCCAGGCGATCGGTGGCGCTCCTCGGACGGTACATCTCCTTGATTATTGGTGATGCCATCACCGTTTTTCAAGGAAAACGCCGCTCATGGCGGCTCCCACCTTCCCGCCGGCGTCGGTCGGGCGGTCGGAGGGGAGCCGGTTCCGGCCCTCGGCCCGCTCGGCCCGCTCGGTCCCCTCACCCCGACTCGGCCGGCTTCGGGACGAGCGGGGCGCGCCAGACGCCGCGTCCCTGGGTGGCGACGACGATCCGGGAGTTCCCGCGGTCGACGAGCAGGTCGACGATCGTCGCGTTCGGGAGGCCCTCGCCGTAGCGGCGCCACGTCTCGCCGCCGTTCGCGGAGTGGTAGAGGCCGGCGTCGGTCCCCGCGAAGAGCTGCTCGACGTCGGTGTCGACCACAGCGACCACGTTCACCGGGACGTCCGGCAGGTCGCCGTCGAGCGTCGTCCAGGTCTGGCCGCCGTCCGTCGACTTCCAGACCCCGTTCTGCGGGTCGCCGAAGATGTCGCCGATCGCCGCGTAGACGACGTTCGGGTTCGCCGGATCGACGGACACGTCGGAGGCGGGGACCGCGGGGGCGCTCGTGAGGTGCGTCCACGAGGCGCCGCCGTCGGTCGAGCGGAAGACGCCGACCGGGCCGTTCGCGCCCGGGTGCCCCTTCGCCGCGGCGAGGGCCGGGAAGCCGCCGGCGCGCGCGACCGCCGCGTAGAGGATCGACGGGTTCGTCGGATCGATCGCGAGCGCGCCGACCGCCTGCTGCGGCCAGTCGTCCGAGAGCGGCACCCAGGTCGAGCCGCCGTCGTCGGTCCGCCAGACCCCGCCGTCGGCGCCCGCGACGTACGCGCGGTTCGGGTCGGTCGCGCTGCAGGCGACCGCCGAGACCCGGCCGGTGTACGGACCGGTCGAGATCGGCGCCGGGCCGAGTTCCTGCCAGACGACCGGGTGGGTCTGCGGCTTCGGGAGCTGGGCCGCCGCGGCCGGCGCGAACGCCGCCGCCGCCGCCGCGACGCCGAAGGGAATCGAGAGACGGCTCATCGTTCGCCCTCCCCGCTCGCGTTCGAGGGCGGCGTCGCCGTCTCTTCGGCGTCCACCGCGTGGAACGTCAGGCTCGCCCACCGGACCTCGACGTCCGCCTCCTCGTCGCCGCGGAGGGCCCGCGCGTCGACCGTCGTGACGGACCACGGCCCGCCCTCCGAGAGGGTGACGCGCGCAACGCCGTCGCCGTCGGCCGTCGACCGGGCCCGGGCGCCGCTCTCGAGCTGCCGGGCGACGACGATCGCACCGGCCGGATCGAACGCGCCGTACACCTTCACCGGCAGGACCGAGCCGATCGGCACGGTCGTCGGGTCGGCGAGCGGGCGCAGCTCGACGGCCTGCCCGGTCTTGCTCTGCGCGGTCGCCGACGGGACCGGCGAGACGTCCTCCGGGGCGACGCGGACCAGCAGCTTCATCGACTCGACCAGCCGCACCCGGATCGTCTCCGTGCGCGGGAAGGAGTCGGGTGCCCGCCCGGCGATCCCGCGGCGGAGCTGGAACCGGACGAACGCCGCGGGGTCCATCGTCACCACGCGCGGCCGTCGATCGAGGCCGATCAGGCAGCAATCGGTCGCCGGGGCGACGAACGACACCGCGCCGTCGGCGTCGGGGGTCGCGGCGTCGCGGTTCTCCTGCCGGCCGGCGGCCCGGAAGAAGAGCCACTCGACGTCGTCCGCCGCGTCGGGAGGGAGGACGGCGCCGACCGCCTCCCCCGGTGCGACACGCCAGGAGACGGGGGTCAGGTGCGGGGCGTCGAAGGCGGGGTCGTCCGCCGCCGCCAGTGAAGCGGCGACGAGCAGAGGGAGGAGCGGGAGCGTCACGGCGGCACCTCGCGGAGTCGGCGGCGACGGAGACGCTCCAGGGTCCCGCGACGACCCCCCTCCGGCCCGGTCGAGCGAGCCGGGGGCGGTCGTCGCGTGCGCGAGGGTCAGTCGATCTCGATCTCGAGGGCGTTCGACTCGAGGAACTGCCCGGCCTCGAACGACACGGCCTGCATGTAGACGATCGCGCCCGTCGTCCCCGCGGGGACCGGCGTCGGACCGAGCGTGCGGGCGCCGGCGGCGTCGAGCGTCGGGAAGAAGTTCAGCGGGGCGCTGACCAGGAAGGTGCAGCCGCCCGCGATCGGCACGTTCGCCTCGGCGGGGCCGAAGAAGAGCGCCGCGGGCGCGCCGCCCGAGCCGCCGTTGGTCGGGCCGTTCGAGATGTCGATCGTCACGGCGCCGCTCCCGGCCGTCGTGTCGCCGCTCGCCTCCAGCCGCAGATGGCCGGCGGCGCCGACGCACTTCGGGGAGCCGTACGTCCGGATCGAGCTCTCGACGTTCGGCGCTCCCGGCGTCCGGGGCCGGTTCGCGTTCACGACGTCGTCGAAGTCGAGGAACTCCGTGCTCCACTTGCCGGGATGGTCGCCGCTCCGGAAGGCGCCCGCCGGGAGGTTCGAGCCGTCGGGCCCGACGACGGTCGCGCCGTCGTAGATCGACTCCGAGCCGGAGAGCCAGCCCGGATCGACCAGGGCGACGGCGTCGCAGATCGTGCCGAGCGCGCCGAGCGTGGTGTTCCCGCCGCCGGCGTCGACGTTCGTGTTGAGGAGCGCGACGACGGCGGCCGGCGCGCCGGAGTGGATCAGGAGGAACGTCTCGGTGCCGTTCTCGATCCGGTTCGAGGCGCCGATGTCGAGGTCGAGCGCCGGCTCGGCGGTGTCGCCGAGCACGAAGAACCCGTCGGCGGGGACGGTGAACCCGGTCAGGTCCCAGGCGCGGTCGAGCGTGCCGGCGCCGGTCCCCTCGCCCTCGACCACGCAGACGACGTAGCCGGAGAGCGAGGCGTTCGGCGTGCCGACGAGCTCGATCATCTCGAGGTCGTCGGTCCCCGCGTGGCTGGCGTAGACCTCGTTCAGGAAGACGGAGGACGGGTTCCCGCCGCCGGCCAACGCGGACGGGGCGATCAGGGCGAGAGACGACGAGAGGACGAGAGACGTCAGGACACAGTGTGGGTGCATGGGTGTTTCCCCGGGGACGAGATGTGCTTCCCCTGATACGGACAATGGTCCACGAGCCCGATCTCCTACGGGCCGCGGCGGTCCACCCCGGATGGTCGTCCCCCTCGACGAGGAGCGGATTGCACCTCATTCCGGCGAAAAGGGGAAGGGGGGGAGCGCGATTTCCCGCCCGGTTCTCGGGGGCCGAGCCTCGGGCGGACGGCTTCGGGCGGGTCTCGCGCGCCGAGGACGACGCCGCTCCGCGCGCGTGACGTGACAGGATCTCTCCGGAAACCCGGGCACGCTCTCCGGTCCGGCGGGCACTCGGTCGTCAGAGATGAACCCCGAATCGAAGCCGCTCCCGCCCGAACGACTGCTCGCCGAGACCGAATGGCTCCGCGGGCTGGCGGCGGGGCTGGTCGACGACCCGGCGACCGCGGACGACCTCGCGCAGGAGGTGGCGCTGCAGTCCCTCCGCGACGGGGAGCGGGCGCGGTCGCCGCGGGCCTGGCTGGCGACCGCGATGCGTCGCCTCCGGTTCCGGCAGCGGCGCGGAGACCTGAGGCGGCTGCGGCGCGAGACGGTCGCCGCCGCGGCGGACGCCCTCCCGTCGACCGACGAGCTGGTCGAGAGGGCGGAGGTGCAGCGGAACGTCGCCGACGCGCTCGTCGCGCTCGAGGAGCCGTTCCGGACCGCGGTCATGCTCCGGTACTTCGAGGGGCTCGGCGCGGCGGAGATCGCGCGCCGCCAGGGCGTCCCCGCCGCGACGGTCCGCTCGCGGCTGAAGCGGGGGCTCGCCCGACTGAGGGAGCGTCTCGACGAACGATACGGCGACCGGCGCGGGAGCTGGGCTCGCGCGCTCCTCCTCGTCGTCCCCGCCGACGCCACCGCCGCGCACAAAAAAGCGGGAAGAACCACCCGACGACGACGCTTGGTTATGGCGT